>NZ_JBYCKR010000039.1:0-5502 GCF_057473505.1 Acidithiobacillus sp. TH-A35
AGCGATGACGACGCCCTGGCCGCGGCGCGTGCCTTCCCCGGCCTCATCGGTCGTGATCTGGTGCAGGATGTGAGCTGCCGGGAGACATATGCCTGGAATCTCGCCAGCGGCGCTCCCGATCAGGGCTATCACGCACAGCCCGCCACCCGGACGCAACGCCATGTGGTGGTTTACGACTTTGGCACCAAACAGAACATCCTGCGACTGCTGGCTGATCGTGCCTGCCGGGTCACGGTCGTGCCAGCGCGCACTGCGGCTACCGAGGTGATTGCTCTGCTCCCGGACGGTGTGCTCTTCTCCAACGGCCCCGGCGATCCTGCGGCCCTCGACTATGCCGGAGAGGCCATGCGTCAGATCATCGCCGCAGGCATTCCCACCTTCGGGCTCTGCCTGGGGCATCAGTTACTGGGGCTAGCCCTGGGTGCCAAAACCATCAAGATGAAGTTCGGACACCACGGAGCCAACCATCCGGTCAAAGACCTGCGCAGTGGCCGGGTGCTGATCACCAGCCAGAATCACGGTTTTGCGGTGGATGCGGATACCCTGCCGGATTGTCTGATTGCGACGCACACCTCTCTATTTGACGGTAGTTTGCAGGGTATGGCACATCGAGACCTGCCCGTCTTTTCCTTTCAGGGACACCCTGAGGCCGGACCCGGCCCCCATGACGCCAGTGTGATTTTTGACGATTTTGTTCACGCCATGAACCAGCACGGAGGCCGTCACCATGCCTAAGTATCAGGATATCAAAAGCGTCCTCCTCATCGGCGCTGGCCCCATCATTATCGGCCAGGCCTGTGAATTCGATTACTCCGGCGTCCAGGCCTGCAAGGCGCTGCGGGAAGAGGGTTGCCGCGTCATTCTGGTCAACTCCAACCCGGCTACCATCATGACCGATGCGCAGACGGCGGACGCCACCTACATCGAACCCGTCGAATGGCAAACGGTCGCACGTATCATCGCCATGGAACGCCCAGACGCCATCCTCCCCACCATGGGTGGTCAGACTGCGCTGAACTGTGCCCTGGACCTGCACCGGGAGGGAATACTGGAGCAGTATGGTGTCAAACTGATCGGTGCGTCCGTGGAGGCCATCCGTGAAGCCGAAGATCGCGGCCTGTTCAAAAAGGCTATGGAAGAGATCGGCCTGGAAGTAGCACGCTCCGCCTTCGGTCATGACATGGAAGGCGCACGCCAGATCGCGGAAGACATCGGCTTCCCGGTTATCATCCGGCCCTCCTTCACGCTGGGTGGCACCGGCGGCGGCATTGCCTATAATCGCGAGGAGTTTGAGGACATCGCCGCACGCGGCCTGGAGGCCAGCCCCACCCACGAAATTCTCATCGAAGAATCCATCATCGGCTGGAAAGAGTTCGAGATGGAGGTAGTCCGCGACCGGGCGGATAACTGCATCATTGTCTGTTCTATCGAGAATCTTGATCCCATGGGTATTCACACCGGGGACTCCATCACCGTGGCCCCCGCCCAGACCCTTACCGACCGCGAATACCAGCGCATGCGTGATGCCTCCATTGCGGTGTTGCGCCGCATCGGGGTAGACACTGGTGGTTCCAATGTGCAGTTTGCTGTCAACCCCGAAGATGGGCGGTTAATCGTCATTGAGATGAACCCGCGGGTATCGCGCTCCTCGGCGCTGGCCTCCAAGGCCACCGGGTTTCCCATTGCCAAAATTGCCGCCAAGTTGGCGCTGGGCTACACCCTGGATGAACTGCGCAATGACATCACCCAGGCGACACCGGCGAGCTTCGAGCCGACCATCGATTACGTGGTCACCAAAATTCCCCGCTTCGCCTTCGAGAAATTTCCGGAGGCCGATGCCCATCTGACCACTCAGATGAAGTCGGTTGGTGAGGTGATGGCCATTGGCCGCAGCTTCCAGGAGTCGCTGCAAAAGGCGCTGCGCGGCCTGGAGACGGGCGTGGATGGTCTTGATGAGAAACTTATCGGCAATGATCCGGACACCCTGCAAAAGCTGGAGCAGGAGTTAAGGGTTCCCGGTGCCGATCGCCTCTGGTATCTGGCGGACGCCATACGGCGCGGCTGGGATCAGGGCAGCCTGCAGCGTATCACCCACATTGACCCCTGGTTCCTGGAGCAGATTTTCGAGATCGTCCAAACGGAGGAGAGTTTGCGCGGTCTCGCTCTGGCGGGTCTCGATGGCACCAGGCTCCGCACGCTCAAAGGCATGGGCTTCTCGGACCGGCGCCTGGCCCGCCTGTTAGGTTGCCGCGAGCAACTATTGCGCGAGCACCGCCAGAGGCTGGGCATCCGCCCGGTCTATAAGCGGGTGGATACCTGCGCCGCCGAGTTCCGCTCACCGACGCCTTATCTTTACTCCACCTATGAGATGGAATGCGAGGCGGAGCCCAGTGACAAACCCAAGATCATGATTCTCGGCGGCGGTCCCAACCGGATCGGGCAGGGTATTGAGTTTGACTATTGCTGCGTACATGCGGCCATGGCCCTGCACGAGGACGGTTTTGAGACCATCATGGTCAACTGTAACCCGGAGACGGTGTCCACCGACTATGACACCTCCGATCGCCTGTATTTCGAGCCGCTCACTCTGGAAGATGTCCTCGAAATCGTCGCTGTCGAAAAACCCCAGGGCGTGATCGTCCAATTCGGTGGTCAAACGCCGCTGAAGCTCGCCAATGATCTGGAAGCCGCCGGTGTACCCATCGTCGGCACCACTCCGGATTCCATCGATCTGGCTGAAGACCGCGAGCGCTTCCAGCAACTTTTGCAGCGCCTTAACCTGCGGCAGCCGGAAAACGCCATTGCGCGGAGCGCCCCGGAGGCCCTGAGCAAGGCCCGCGCACTGGGCTACCCGCTGGTAGTGCGTCCTTCTTATGTACTGGGCGGTCGCGCGATGCGTATCGTCTACGGCGAAGATGACCTCGAACGTTATATGGTGGAGGCTGTGCGTATCTCCAATGACCAGCCCATTCTCCTGGATCGTTTCCTGAATGACGCCCTGGAGGTGGACGTTGATGCCGTCGCCGATAACGAGCAACAAGTGATCGTGGCGGGGATCATGGAGCACATTGAGCAGGCAGGCGTTCACAGTGGCGACTCCGCCTGTTGTCTACCGCCCTACTCCCTGTCCCCAGCCATTCAGGACGAAATCCGGCGGCAGACCGTGGAACTGGCTCTGGCGCTCGGTGTGGTGGGTCTGATGAACTGTCAGTTCGCCGTCCAGGAAGAGCGCATCTATGTTCTGGAGGTGAACCCGCGCGCCTCACGGACGGTGCCTTTCGTCTCCAAGGCCACCGGCTGGCCTCTGGCCAAAATTGCCTCCCGCTGCATGACCGGGAAGTCACTAGCGGCACAGGGCATTCCGCAGATTCCCAATCCGCCCCATTTCAGCGTTAAGGAAGCGGTATTCCCCTTCATCAAATTCCCCGGCGTAGATGTACTGCTGGGGCCGGAAATGAAGTCTACCGGCGAGGTGATGGGCATCGGTGCCAGTTTCGGCGAGGCTTTCCTCAAAGCACAGATCGGCGCCGGTGAACACTTCCCGCGCTCCGGCACCGTTTTTCTCAGCGTCCGCGATGCAGATAAGAAGGGCCTTATCCCAGCGGCACGGACGCTGTCCGAACTCGGCTTTAAGCTGATCGCCACCAAGGGTACTGCCGCTTTTCTGCATGGGGACGGCCTGGAAGTCACCGCAGTCAACAAGGTGACTGAAGGCCGCCCCCACATCGTCGATGCGATCAAAAACGGTAAGGTGCAGATCATCATCAACACCGTGGATGAACGGCAATCGGTGCGCGACTCTTTTAGCATCCGTCGTGCAGCGCTGCAAATGGGATTGACCTACTATACCACTCTGGCGGGCGCTATCGCGGGCGCCGCTGCCATTCACGCCCTGATGACGGAGGAACGCAGCGTCCTCCGGCTGCAGGATCTGAACCAGACAAACACCAGCACGAGGTAGATATGAGCGACAAAATTCCCATGACTGTTATTGGTGCCCAGCGCCTGCGCGATGAGTTACATCGCCTCAAATCCGTGGACCGGCCCACCGTCATTGAAGCGATCGCCGAGGCCCGAGCCAAGGGTGATCTTTCGGAAAATGCCGAATACGACGCGGCTAAAGAACAGCAGGCGTTTATTGAGGGACGCATTCGCGAGGTGGAAGATCATCTGTCCCGTGCCCAGGTCATTGATCCCAAGACCTTGAATACGGGTGGTAGAATTGTCTTTGCGGCTACCGTGGAGCTGGAAGATGCAGAGGGTAACGAGGTGACTTACCAGATCGTCGGTGATGCCGAGGCGGACCTCAAGGAAAATAAGATATCCATTAGCTCCCCCATTGCGCGTGCGCTTATCGGTAAGCACGAAGGCGATCTGGTTGAAGTACGCGCTCCTGGTGGAACGCGGGAGTACACCATTCTCGCTGTGCGCTACCTATAGAAGGAAAGAGCTTGGCACATCCTACCTACCTACTATTCCTGGCCATGCTGCAAGGCGTTACGGAATTATTTCCCATCTCCAGTCTTGGCCACATTATCCTGGTACCCGCGCTTCTGCATTGGCCCATCAACCGCGATGCGGAGTGGTTTTTACCCTTTGTGGTCGTGCTCCACCTCGCCACAGCCGCGGCATTACTCTTGTTCTTCTGGCGCGACTGGGCAGCGCTGCTGGGTGGTTTCATTCGTGCGCGTGGACGTCCCAGCAATCCCCAATCACGGCTGCTATGGATCCTCTTTATCGCATCCATTCCTGCCGGTTTACTGGGCCTTGCCCTCGCCCATAAAATCAAAGACCTGTTCGGCGGTTTCACCTTTGCTGCGGTGGCACTGATGATTAACGGCATCATGCTCATCTGGGGAGATCGCTTGCGCGCGCGGCAACCCAGCCATTCACTGGACAACCTGAGTTGGCCGCGCGCTATTGGCATAGGATTCGCCCAATCCCTCGCATTGATTCCCGGATTTTCGCGTTCGGGTGCTACGTTAGTGGCTGGTATTGGTGTAGGGTTGGACTATGAAAATTCCGCAAAATTTTCCTTTCTGCTTGCCACCCCGATTATTGCAGCGGCCGGCATGCTGGAAGTGCCCAAGCTCTTCCACGCAAATATGCCGTCCGAATTACTCGGTACCATTTTTCTTGCAGGTCTTTTATCGGGAGTCTGTGCCTGGGCTTCCGTCTGGTTTCTGATGCACTACTTTCATAAGCATGAAATCAAAGCGCTACGGCCCTTTGGTATCTATTGCATTGCCTTTGGCGCGCTAGCGCTTATTATTGGCGGCTGAAAATATCCGGCTAAAAACCGGGTTCAACGGCTACTTGACCGTCCCGAGCATGCGCGCGACGTAAATGAAGCTCAGGCCGCTCACTGCCCGCTTTTCGAGCGGGTTCATGGGCGGGCCTTTGCTGCGGGGAGGCTTCTTAGAAGAAGCCATAACTCATCACCAGTTTACCCAGGATCAGGGCGGTATAGAGCAGGAAGAGGTAGGAGATGGAGTAGGCGAA
>NZ_JBYCKR010000040.1:0-3329 GCF_057473505.1 Acidithiobacillus sp. TH-A35
GTTTTGCCTGAGCCGGTAGGACCCCATACCGCGAAAATTCCGCCTTTACCCAGAGGGTTCTCGCTCAAGCCCACCCGCTCCTCCAGCGCTACGCGCAGTGACGCCCCCCAGGCCTCGTCTGCGGCCTCCTGCTGAGCGATTTGCGTAGCCCAGTCCGCCGAGAAACCCATGTCCGTCAGCACCTCGCGCGCCAGCTTGCTGGCGCGCGGGCTGCCCCAGCGTTTTTCCACCAATTGCCGCAGGGCCTGAAGCTCGTTACGGAGCGGAGTAGTCTCCGTGGCTGCACTGCTGCTCACTGCCATGTGCGCCACACGCTCAGGGACAGATAACGGGGGCTTGGTGCTCACGGTAGGAATATCCTCCGCTGGCAATTTTGCCGGAACTCCGCGTAATGGTTCAGGCCAACTCGGCGTTGGCGTGGCCTCAGCCCATTGCTTCTCATCAAAATCGATGGCTGCAACGATCTCGACACCCCCATCCACATCCCGGTTGGAGAGAATGACCGCGTCGGCACCCAAGGCGGTGCGAATCTGCTGCAGTACGTCGCGGGTGCTCGCCCCGTTAAATCGCCTGATCTTCATCTGTGTCTTTCTCCCTGAGGGTGAGCGCCTGGCCATTTAAGCACCGAGCGTGGCCACCACCCTGATCCGTTTATTTTCGGGGATCTCCGCATAAGAGAGCACCCGCATCCGCGGCGCGGTCCGGGCCAGGAAGCGTGCGAGAAAGGCGCGCATGGGGGCCATGGCCAGCAGCACCGGCTGCATACCGCCAGCCTCCATCTGCTGCATCAACTCCCCCGCCCTTTCCAGCACCCGCTGCGCCAGCCCCGGCTCCAAAGCCTCGCCATTACTGTTGCGCAAACTCTCCTGCAATAAGTGTTCCAACTGTCCGTCCAGCACCGCGACTGGCAACTCCCCCTGTCCGGGAAAGAGTCCTTGCACAATATAAGGGCCGAGTGCGGTACGTACGGCCGCAGTGAGATCGTCAACATCCTGGCTTTGCGGTGCGTGCTCCGCCAAAATTTCGACGATGGTGCGCATGTCGCGAACGGGCACGCCTTCATTCAGCAGGTTCTGCAAGACTTTCTTGAGCTTGTCGGGAGACAGCATCTTCGGGATGACATCTTCTACCAGCTTGGGTGAGCGGCTGGCGAGATGAGACAGGATCCCCTCCACCTCCTCGCGGCCCAGCAGTTCAGCACCATGGGACTGCAAGATCTGATGCAGATGGGTGGCGATCACCGTTGCCGGATCGACCACCGTATAACCAAGGGCGACTGCCTTGTCGCGCTGATCGTTGTTTATCCACAAGGCCGGGAGGCCGAAGGACGGGTCGGTAGTCGGGGTACCTTCGAGCTTACCGAGGACATTGCCTGGGTCTATGGCGAGCAGCAGATCCGGAAAGATTTCACCACCAGCCACTTCAACGCCTTTGACGGTGATCCGGTAGGCCGTCGGCCGCAATTCGAGATTGTCACGGACGTGCACGGCGGGCACCAGAAAGCCAAAGTCCTGCGCGAACTTTTTACGCACCCCGCGAATGCGTGCCAGCAGCTCACCGCCCTGCCCCTTGTCGACCAGCGGAATCAGCCGGTAACCGACCTCCAGCCCGAGTGGATCAAGCGGCTCGACGCTGGCCCAGGTGACCTCCTCCGGCTCGGCTGGTGATGGGGGTATCGCGGCTTCGGCCTTTGGCTGCTGGCGTTTGCGATACCAAACGATGCCGCCCAACACCGCGCCCGCCCCCAGAAACGGCAGATGCGGCATCCCCGGAATCAGCCCGAGAACGGCGAGGATCACCGCGACGATAACCAGTACGTCCCGGTTGTGGAAAATCTGGCTCACTAATTGTTTTCCCAAATCCTGACCGGTATTGACTGACGTGACCACAATGCCGGCGGCGATGGAAATGACCAGTGCGGGAATTTGTGCCACCAGCGCGTCACCGATGCTGAGCAGAGTGTAGTCATGGGCTGCCGTGCCAAGACTGAGACCATGTTGCCAGATGCCGATGATCAGACCACCGATCAAGTTGATGAATAGAATCATAATCGCTGCGACGGCATCACCGCGCACAAACTTGCTGGCGCCGTCCATGGAACCAAAAAAATCGGCCTCTTGCGCTATCTCGCTGCGCCGCCGATGGGCTTCTTCCTGATCGATAATGCCGGCATTCATATCCGCATCAATAGCCATCTGTTTGCCCGGCATGGCGTCGAGAGTGAAACGGGCGCTGACTTCTGCGATGCGCCCCGCACCCTTGGTGATAACCATAAAGTTGATGATGACCAGAATCGCAAAAACGATGATTCCTACCGCATAGTCACCGCCCACAACAAACTCACCAAATGACTCGATCACCTGTCCGGCCGCACCGGGTCCATTCTGGCCGTGCAGCAAGATGATCCTTGCCGCCGCCACATTGAGGGAGAGGCGCAACAAAGTCGTTAACAGCAGTGCCGTCGGAAAAGCGGCGAACTCCAGCGGGCGCACCATATAGAGACTGACCAGCAGGATAATCAGGCCCAGCGTAATATTGAAGGTAAAGAAAATATCCAGGAGAAAAGTCGGCAACGGAATAATGAGCATGGCGAGCACCATGATCACCAGGATCGGGGCCGCCAGGGTATGCCAGTTCACGCGTTGCAACATCCGGTTCAGGGCGTTCACAGTTTATCCTCTTTCATCCATTTCCGGGGGCACTGACCAGTGCGCGGGCACTTGTGGCTGCTGCTGCGGGGTCGCCAACCGGAGCTGATATAGATAGGCGAGGAGTTCCGCCACAGCCCGATAAAGAGTGACGGGGATCTCCTGCTCCAACTCCACATGATGGTAGAGCGCCCGCGCCAGGGGTGGCGCTTCCACCACCGGTATGTGATGTTCTGCCGCCAGATCACGGATCCTGGCGGCCACCAGATCAGCGCCCTTGGCCAGCAGGACGGGTGCACGCGTCTCCCCTTCGGCATAACGCAGCGCCACCGCATAATGGGTCGGGTTGGTGACAATGACATCGGCCTTGGGCACCGCCGCCATCATCCGCCGACGCGCCATCTCCCGCTGCATGGCGCGTACCTTGGCCTTGATTTCGGGATTGCCGTCCATTTCTTTCATTTCATCTTTCTGATCCTGGCGCGACATCTTCAACTTCACGTTGATGGTCCAGATCTGGAAAGGCACATCAAAGAGCACAATCAGCAGGGTAGACGCAGCAAGCACGAGAAAGACCAAGCCGCTCATGTGCATGAGATGCAGCATGGCTTGTTCGGGCGATTCCTGAATCAGGCCGAAGAGGGCGTTGCGTTGGGCCCAGAGCAACGTGATACCGACACC
>NZ_JBYCKR010000041.1:0-3227 GCF_057473505.1 Acidithiobacillus sp. TH-A35
TGCTGCGCCTGCGGCCTCTGGCCATGACCTTTAACCTGGTGGTGGGTGGCCTCTTACCCATCATGTTCAGCCATGGCGCCGGCGCCGATGTGATGAAGCGTATTGCCGCCCCCATGGTGGGCGGTATGTTCAGCGCCGCGTTACTGGCACTGCTGGTCATTCCCGCCCTTTACGCCCTGTGGCAGAAACGGCGATTTGGCCTGCGCTAATGGTACGGATGAGGTTGTATAGCTAATATACCAGATGACCACTGTTTGTCACTTTCATCACGACATTGCAGGCCGCCGAAAGGATGCCTGCATCGCGCAAAACGGCAGCGTGGGAGGCCGCCTTTAATCGCCGATTAGCCAGGCGGCGAAATGCTCCGTGTTTAGCACGGTCGGCGGTTGTTGGACAAGCAAAGGTTCATCCCGCAAGATACGCAGGATGCGGTTGGTTCCGGCCACCGCGCTGCGCTTGGAAGGAACATCGGATTGAAGGTAGCGATTGAGCAGATCGGCAAAGGCTATGCTTGGGGGGGCTTGTCCTGGACGGGACGTCGTTTGCTGGGACTCCGTTGTCCAATATCCAGTGATCGCTGCAGCATCTTGGAATATGGCCTGGGGCACAGGCGGGGCAGTGGCGCGGTGGAACGCGGGTTGCAAAGGGGTAAACTGGGGTTTCATGATGTCCATGAAACCCCGACTAGTGGTTTGTTTTGGTGTGTGTTAGTAGCCCTTGGGGGGCTACTGGGATACTCTGATGTGGTACCGGGGACTGGATTCGAACCAGCACAAGCTTTCGCTCACTAGGACCTGAACCTAGCGCGTCTACCAATTCCGCCACCTCGGCGTGAACGGAATAATCATTTATTAAGGAGCATTTGTCAATGCCGGAAACACAAGAACCCGCATCGCTGAGTGACCGCGATCCCATGTTCGAGCGCGAAAAAGAAAAATATGAACGGCCTATCGTTAGCCGGGAGTACATTCTCAGCTATCTGGAGGGTGCTGGCCAGCCACTGACTCTGGAAGGCATTATCACTGAGCTCGAGGTGGCCGAAGATGATCAGGAAGCCTTGCGGCGTCGTCTGCGGGCCATGGAACGGGACGGGCAACTGGTTCGCAACCGTCGCGGCGCTTACGGAATCGTTGAGGCGATGGAATTGGTGCGTGGTACGGTCAGCGCCCACCCCGATGGCTTTGGTTTCCTGATCCCCGAGGGGGGCGGGAAGGATCTCTTCCTTTCTCCGCGGGAAATGCGCAAGGTGTTCCATGGCGATACGATTTTGGGACGGGCGGTAGGGGAGGATCGGCGCGGACGTATTGAAGGCGCGGTTGTGCGCATTTTGGAGCGCGCGCTCAAGGAGATTGTGGGCCGTTACTATGCGGATGGTGGTGTACATTACGTGGTTCCCGAAGACCGCCGTATTCCCCAGGAGTTCGGGGTGGTAGAGGGTGGTGAATTAGCGCCCGTGCACGGACAGATTGTCACGCTGCAAATTACTCAGTACCCCGATGGGCGCAATATGCCACAAGGGCGCATCGTCGAGATTCTCGGTGAGCACATGGCCCCGGGTATGGAAGTCGAAATTGCCGTCCGTAACTATGGTCTGCCCCATCAGTGGTCAGGAGAAGTGCTTGCCGAAATCACGCACTTCTCGGAGACAGTGCCGGAGGTGATGAAGGAAGGTCGCCGAGATCTGCGAGACCTGCCGCTGGTCACCATTGACGGCGCCGACGCCAAGGACTTTGACGATGCGGTCTACGCCGAGGAAATCGAAAATGGCTTCCGGCTGATTGTCGCAATCGCCGACGTGGCCACTTATGTGCGCACGGACTCGGCGCTGGACAAAGAGGCAGTGACCCGCGGCAATTCAGTCTATTTCCCGCGGCGGGTGATTCCCATGCTGCCCGAGATACTGTCCAACGGACTCTGTTCCCTCAACCCCCATGTGGATCGCCTCTGCATGCTTTGTGAGATGGAGATGGATGCGACGGGCGAGGTGCAGCGTTTCCGTTTTGACCGGGGCGTCATGCGCTCTCAGCGCCGTTTTACCTACGATGAAGTGGCGGCCATATTGGCGGGTGACGAGGTCTTAAGGGCGCAGGACGCGGCTATGGCCCCGCACCTGGAGGCCCTGCACCGCCTCTATGAAAGCCTTGCCAAGGCCCGTGAGCGGCGTGGCACTATTGAGTTTGACTCACAGGAAAGCCGTATTATCTACAACGACCAGTTGCGTATTGAAAAAATTGTGGCTGTCACCCGCAATGTGGCGCATCGGATCATTGAGGAATGTATGCTCGCGGCGAATGTGTGTGCGGCGCAATATTTCCGCATCCATGAGCTGCCCATGCTGTACCGGGTGCATCCGGAGCCGTCCAGCGACAAGCTGGAAGATTTGCGTCGCTTTCTCGGGGAGCTCGGCGTGCCGGTGCGTCTGCCTACCCACCCGCGCAGTGCTGATCTGGCCAAAATCATTGAAGATACCCGTGAGCGCAGTGATTCCAGTCTGATTCAGACGGTCATTCTGCGCAGCCTGGCACAAGCCTATTACACCGTGGATACGGGTATGCACTTCGGACTGGCCTTCCCGGCCTATACGCACTTTACCTCACCCATCCGCCGCTATCCGGATCTCGTGGTGCATCGCGGTATTCAGGCCTTACTGGACGCTGCGGGTGCTGAACCGAAGTGGTTTCCGAAAAAGGAACTGCAAGAACTCGGCCAGCATTGTTCCATGACTGAACGGCGGGCCGACGAAGCCAGTCGCGAGGCGATAAACTGGCTCAAGTGCGAATTTATGATGGATAAAGTAGGAGAGACCTATATCGGCATTATTACCGGCGTCACCGGCTTTGGTCTCTTTGTGGCGTTACGGGAAATTTATGTGGAGGGTCTTATCCATATCAGCACCCTCGGTGAAGACTACTTCCACTTTGACGCGCAACACTACCGCATCATTGGCGATCGCAGCAAAGAAACCTTCCAGTTGGGCGATGAAATTGAGATCAGGGTCATGAATGTTAATTTAGATGAGCGTAAAATCGACTTCGAGCGGGTCATGCCAGAGGGACAGGGTGGTGGCGCCGCGAAAAGTCGCAGGAGTCGGCGGAGCAGGAAAGACTAGAGAAGCGCCCCTGGCGCCGCTCTGCGGAGGGGCGGCGCCAGGGTTCTGTGTTCATACCTTAATCATACCATTTTCCAGATAAAGCGGATCATAGTCGAAGATAATGGTTTGATCGGAT
>NZ_JBYCKR010000042.1:0-3156 GCF_057473505.1 Acidithiobacillus sp. TH-A35
GCCACAGCGGGCGAGCACATCAAACTGCGTGGCCCCGACCCCTTGCGTCTGGAAATGGAGCAGCGGAGGCCGCAGCCATGAGCGCAGCCACCTTTCGTTTTGGCGAAGGAAATCCGCAATACGACGTCCAGGGTCGTCTGCGTCATCTGCTCAGTACCGAAGGGCTCCGGGAGCGCGAATTACTGCAGATTCTCGATACGGCGGAGTCTTTCCTCAGTATTGCCCACCGCAGTGTTAAAAAGACCCCCACCTTGCGTGGCCGCACCATCGTCAATCTCTTTTTTGAGAACAGCACGCGGACCCGCAGCACCTTTGAACTGGCCGCCAAGCGCCTCTCGGCGGATGTGCTGAATATCGCCGTCAGCACCAGTAGTGCCAGCAAGGGCGAATCTCTCATGGATACGGTCAATAATCTGATGGCCATGCAGGTGGATGGTTTTGTCATCCGCCATCCTGAGGCGGGAGCAGTTCATCTGGTCGCGCGCCATCTCGGCGACTCGGCGCTGGTAGTGAATGCCGGTGACGGTCAGCACGCCCATCCCACCCAGGCCCTGCTGGATGTGTTCACCATCCGCCGTTTGGCGGGGCCGATTGAAGACCGGGTGGTGGCCATTGTCGGTGATGTGCTCCATTCGCGGGTGGCGCGCTCGCAGATTCATGCCTTGTCCATTCTCGGCTGTCCGGAAATTCGCGTCATCGGCCCGCGTACCCTGGTGCCCGAAGAACTCTCGGCGCTGGGGGTGCATGTCTACCACGATCTGCAGGCCGGTTTGCGCGGGGTGGATGTGATTTGCGCCCTGCGCCTGCAACGGGAGCGCATGGAGTCGCACCGTCTGCCCAGTCTCGATGAATTTCATCGCCGCTTCGGGCTGACCCCGGAGCGCTTGCAGTGGGCAGAACCCGGCGCGCTGGTGCTGCATCCGGGTCCCATGAACCGCGGGGTGGAAATCGCCTCGGAGGTGGCGGATGGTGCTCAGGCGGTGATTCTCCAACAGGTAGCCCATGGTCTGGCGGTGCGGATGGCGGTGCTCACCATCCTCTCTGGCGCGGCGGGCGGGGAGTGAGGACCATGCACAGAATCATACGCAATATTCGGGTCATGGATCCCGGCGATGGCTTTGACGCGGTCACCGATCTGGCCATAGCCGACGGCCGGATTGTCGCGCGGGGGCCTCTGCCTTCTGACTTTACCGCAGAAGAGGTGCTGGATGGCAGTGGCTTGATCGCCTGCCCCGGTTTCGTCGAAACCTCTTTTCAGGCGCACACGCCCGGTCATGGCCGGGATGGTGATCTTGCCAGTGAATTATGCGCGGCGGTGGCCGGTGGCGTGACTCAGGTTTTGCTGCGGCCGGATACCCAGCCCATGGCGGATACCTCGGCCGTTTTACAGGAGCAGCGCGTCCTGGCGGATCGTCTGGCCTTGGCCAAGGTGCATCTGTCCGGTGCCTTTACGACCCAGCTTCAGGGTGCGGCGCTGACCGAGATGGCGAGTTTGGCAGAGGCTGGCGCCATTGCCTTTGGTCAGGCCAAAGAGCCCGTACCCAGTGCGGCCTTGTTGCGGCTGGCGCTGAGCTATGCTGCGGATTTGGGTTTGCCCGTATTACTCCATGGCGAAGAGCCAGAGTTGGCGGCCCATGGGGTGATGCACGAAGGCCGTCTGAGCATCCGCTTAGGCCTGACCGGACGCCCGGCGGCGGCGGAGCAGATCGGTGTGCAGCGGGATATCGCCATTGCTGCGCTCAGCGACTGTTCCATCCATTTCCCGCATTTGAGTACCGCTGCGGCGGTGGCCGAGGTTGCAGCAGCGCGGCAGCGTGGTGAGCCGGTGACATGTGGTGTGAGTATCCACCATCTGCTGCTCAGCGAGCAGGATGTCGGTTTCTTCAATCTCCACGCCAAGATTCTGCCGCCCTTGCGCTCCACTGCAGAGCGCGATGCCCTGCGCCATGCGCTGGCTACGGGCGTTATAACGACCATCAGCAGTGATCACAGCCCTTGGGGCGTGGACCGCGAGGGCATGACCTTTACCCAGGCGCCCTTCGGCATTGCGTCCGTGGAATGGCTTCTGCCCCTGACGCTGCGGCTGGTGGATGAAGGGGTGGTGGATTTGATGACGGTGCTGAGCCTGCTGAGTGTCGGCCCGGCCCAGGCCCTTGGTTTGCCCGCGCCGTCCCTGGCTGTCGGCGCCGCCGCTGACCTTTGTATCTTCGATCCGGAGTCCTATTTCACCGTGGAGCCGGCGCGGCAATGGAGCCGGGGCCGGAATCTTCCCTATGGCCAGTGGGAGTTGCGCGGGCAGGTGCGATATACCCTGGTGGAGGGGCGGGTGGTTTTCCGCGGGTGAGGGTAACGCTCACTTTGGATGGGTTATAATAATTTTTTTCTGCTTGAGTGGAATCACATTTGACTGTGAATGATTGGCATATGTATCCCAACTCGGTGCGTATTCCTCAGCCTGATTTCCCCATACGGACCACCCTTTACGTGGACCTCTGGCGAATAGTTCAAGGTAGGGTCCGGGGCTGCATGCCTCAATGATAGCGTATTGCTCGTCTGGTTTGCGGCTATGTTCGCGCTTTTGTGAAGAAATGATGTTCTCCTGACTTCTCCCCGGCTGCAAGGTCCGGGCATTTTTTCCTCGGACACCAAAAAGGATCATCTCTGTTACATTTCGGAAATAAAAACCGACGCCTCTTCTGTCAGGCCCACCATCTTTTCTGATTTTGTACCATATCATATTGGTTTTATAGGTGAATCCCCAGTGCTCCATTACCTGCATACCGTCGGCCAGGAGCGCGTTCGGCACCCAAAGATAGAGGTGTGCCATGTCGGTGACGATTGTTTCTACAGGAAGTTCTTTTATTTCTTGCAGAGTCATCGTTGAGTATCGGGAGAGACGCTTGTGCTCTGGCGCCATCTTCCCGGTCCTGTTCTGAAACTGCCAGGGTGGATCGGCGAGAACAGTGGTGAATTTTCTTTTCCCTACCGCTTCCAGCAAATCGTCAGATGCGCTCATCATTATTCGTCCTCTGTATAGAGTGATTGAGTGATGCCGAATACCAGCAAAGGACAACCGCCCCCGCCGCTACCCTCAATCCGGGGCAGAAGTTTACTCATATGTGTGGTTGACGCACCATAAGAGGAACCCCTTCCCAG
>NZ_JBYCKR010000043.1:0-7021 GCF_057473505.1 Acidithiobacillus sp. TH-A35
ACCCGCTGATGGTGTCCGCAGTGGGGGCAGACGAAAAGGTTCTCCTCCAACTCCGTGCGGTAGAGCACCACCTGACAGGTGGGGCACTTGGACCACAGGCCCTCGGGTACGGTACGCTTATTTTCGGTTGCGCTGGGGGCCTCTATGGGCGCCTTTTTTATTTTGGGCGGCAGCACCCGATCGAACCAACTCATACGCCCCTCCTTTCCGTTGTTCGCACGGCCTGGGCCAGCGGCTCGATAAAGCGGGTGGCCGCCGCAATAGCCTCCTGATCCGTCGTGCACTCCGCCAGTTGATCGACCAGTGCGCTGCCTACGACCACTGCGTCGGCGCCAGCCGCCACCTGCGCCACCGTCGCCGCATCACGAATGCCAAAGCCGATGGCCACGGGCAGGCCTAGTTGCTGACGCAGGTCCTGTACCCGTTGCAAGACTTCCGCCCAGTCCGCCTGGGTTGCGCCGGTAATACCGCGCAGAGAAACATAGTACACAAAACCGCTGCCCATACTGCGGACGGTCGCCGCCCGTTCCGGGCCGCTGGTCGGCGCCAGCAGGAAAATGGGATCAATACCGTGCTGCTGGAGAACGCCGGCTTCGCCGCGCCCCTCCTCCGGGGTCAGATCCACCAGAATGACCCCGTCCACCCCCGCCGTCGCAGCAGCCTCAGCGAACGGGGTTATGCCCATGGCTTCTACCGGATTCAAATACCCCATAAGGATGATGGGCGTGTGGCTGTTGGTCATGCGAAATTCGCGCACCCACTCCAGGACCATGCGCAGCTTCACCCCCCGCGCCAGCGCCCGCTCACTGGCGCGCTGGATGCTGGGACCATCGGCCATGGGGTCGGAAAAGGGCATCCCCAGTTCGATGGCATCGGCCCCAGCAACGACTAGCGCGTGCATCAGGGGCACAGTCACGGTCAGCGAGGGGTCACCCGCCGTCATAAAAGGAATGAGGGCGGCACGACCCGCATCCTGAAGTTGGGCAAACAGTCCGGCCAGACGACTCATAAATGAATACCCTCGAGAGCGGCGACGGTATGAATATCCTTATCGCCTCGCCCGGACAGACTAACGATAATGGTTTGATCAGAGCGCATGGTCGGCGCCAGACGGAAGGCATGGGCCAGTGCATGGGCGGTTTCCAGCGCCGGAATGATGCCTTCGGTGCGGCACAGGCGATGGAAGGCGGCCAGCGCTTCTTCATCGGTAGCAGCCACATATTCTGCCCGCCCGGCATCCTTCAGATAGGCATGCTCAGGCCCCACCCCCGGATAATCCAGCCCCGCCGAGATGGAGTGGGTCGGCAGGATCTGGCCGTCTTCATCTTCCATCAGGTAAGTCCGGTTACCATGCAGTACCCCTGGGCGCCCCGTCGTCAGGGGGGCGGCGTGTTGTCCGGTGCTGAGACCCAGACCACCCGCTTCGACACCGATCATCCGCACCGCCTTATCTTCGATAAAAGGATAAAAAAGACCGATTGCATTGCTGCCCCCGCCCACGCAGGCGATCAGGCAGTCGGGGAGCCGTCCCGTCAGTTCGAGGCACTGCGCCCGCGCTTCGTCGCCAATGACCCGGTGAAAATCCCGTACCATAGCCGGATAAGGATGTGGTCCCGCTACCGTCCCGATCACGTAAAAAGTGTTCTCGACATTGGTCACCCAGTCACGCAACGCTTCGTTGAGCGCATCTTTGAGGGTGCGGGTCCCGCTACGCACCGCCGCCACCTGCGCACCCAATAAACGCATGCGAAACACATTGCTGGACTGGCGCCGGATATCCTCCTCGCCCATATACACCAGACATTCCATGCCATAGCGGGTCGCGACCGTCGCCGTGGCGACGCCATGCTGCCCTGCACCCGTCTCGGCGATTACCCGTTTTTTGCCCATACGCCGGGCGAGCAAGGCCTGACCGACGGCATTATTGATTTTGTGCGCGCCGGTGTGGTTGAGGTCCTCCCGCTTGAGGTAAATTTGCGCTCCACCCAGTTCTTTGGAGACGCGCCCAGCGTGATAGAGCGGATTGGGACGACCGACGAACTGGCGCAACTCACTGTGCAGCTCAGCGCGAAACTCCGGATCCCGCTGCGCCTCCTGGTACGCATGCTCCAGTTCCTCCAACGCCGGAACCAGGGTTTCTGCAACGAAACGCCCGCCGTAAGGACCGTAGTGTCCGGATGCATCCGGCAAAGCATAAGCTCCCATTCTCTCTCCCTCAGGTACCGCGCACCCGCGCAACAAACTGCGCCATTTTGTCATGATCTTTGCGTCCGGGCGATATTTCCACCCCGCTGCTCACATCTACCGCATAAGGCCGGGCGATGGCGATAGCTTCGGCGACATTCCCGGCATTCAGCCCACCGGCCAAAATCCAGGGCTTACCCAGATCCGGCAGTCGCCACCAGTCGAAACTCTGGCCCGACCCCCCCCAGACTCCCGGCGCTGCACAGTCCAGCAGCAGTCCCTGCGCGTCATGATAAGCGTCCACCACCGGCCGCAGATCTTGCGCTGCAGTCACCCGCAACACCTTGATGTAGGGGCGGTCGAATTTGCGGCAGAAGGATGGCGACTCATCGCCATGAAATTGCAGGACATCCAAAGGGCATTGCTGCAGAGTTGCGGTCACTTCAGCAGCATCTGCGTTGACAAAAAGGCCAACGCGCGTGATAAAGGGCGGCAATGCCGTGAGCACCTCCTGGGTGCGCACGGCATCCAAGGCCCGCGGACTTTTATGGTAGAACACCATTCCAATGGCATCCGCGCCGACGGCCGCCGCCGCGCGCGCGTCCTCCGCATTCGTGATTCCGCATATCTTGATTCGCACCATCAGCGCATTCTAACACCGCGGCTGGCAGAAAGCATGAGCACAGCCATCCGGTCGCGCCCAGTTACACCCCCATCAAGAAACCGGAATCCGCCGCATCCACTGGCAGCCCGAACTCCGCAGGATAACGCGGCGCCACAAAATAGAGGCCGCCTGGCGGGGCCGTAACACCAGCCTGACAGCGATTGCGACTGGCCAGCACCTCGGCTGCCCAGCTCACGGGTCGGTCGCCGCTGCCGATGGCAATCAGCACACCCGCAAGATTACGCACCATGTGATGCAGAAAACCATTAGCCTCGGCATCAATGGCCATCAGATCGCCCCGGCGAGTGACCTGAAGTTGGCACAAATTCCGTATGGGACTTTTAGCCTGACAGGCAGAGGCGCGAAAGGCGGAAAAGTCATGGGTACCCAGCAGGGTTTGCGCTGCTGCCTGCATGACCTCCACATCCAGGGGGCTGTATATCCAGGCGGTGTGATTTCGCCATAGTGCGGATTTTTCATGACGATTGAGAATCACATAACGATAACGCCGCGCCGTGGCGGAAAAACGGGCGTGGAAATGGTCCGGGACGATCCGGGCCCAACGTAGCGCCACCCCTTTGGGCAGGAAGGTATTGGCGCCACGTATCCAGGCCTCGGGGCGACGCACGACCGGGCTGTCAAAATGCACCACCTGACACAGGGCATGCACCCCTGTATCGGTACGCCCGGCAACGATCACAGTGACCGGACACTGGGCCACACGACTCAGCGCTGTTTCCAGCACACCTTGTACGCTTTCCTGATCCAACTGGCGTTGCCAGCCACAGAATCCATTGCCATCGTATTCAATTCCCAAGGCCCAGCGGGTGCCAGACCTTGGCACGACTAATTCCATTTCCAAGCCCGGTTAACCGCTTTTCAGCAACTGCCTGGCTTCTTCCTGCTGGGCGCCGCTGCCTTCCCGGCTCACTTCTTCGAGCAGATCGCGCGCCGATTCGCTATCACCCATTTCCACATAGGCCTTGGCCAGGTCGAGCTTGGTACCAACCGCATCCCAATCCGCAACGTCCATGCTGGCAGATGATTCCGCGGTAGCAGGAGATTCCACGGCTGCGAAGGGAGAAGCAGGCAGGGCAGGCGTGGATGGCTCATCATGCCGGGTCAAGCCGATCAGGGGCGCTGCAACTGGAGCTTCCAGCGTTGCGGGAGGTTCTTCACGCGTCTCTTCCATCAACCGGAACTGCTCATCAATATCTTGCAGAAGCCGTGCCTTTTCCTCCGGCGGGAAAACGCTCTCTTCTTCCACCGCAGCTGGCTTCGCAGGAGCATGGTCAAAGTGGAAATCCAGCATATCCAAGGGGGCATGTACCGCAGACTCTTCCGCGGGCTCAGGCAACGATACCTCAGTAACAGGCTTGGGAGCTGTCGTCGTCACCTCCTCGGAGATAACAAAGAGCGCATTGCCGGGAAAGAGCCGTGCCCCTTGTGCGGCCACTTCCTGCCACGCAGCATTATGCGGCCCGAAACGCCCCCGCATACGCTCAGCGAGATCCAGATACTCCTCATGGCGATCCAGACTGGCATATATATCGAGCAGTTTGACGTACAGTTCCTTACGCCGCGGATTCTCTTTGAGAGACTCATTGAGCACGGCGACCGCCTGTTCTGCCTTACCGTAGGTCAAGTAGAGATCGGCTTGTTCAAGCGGATCGACTTCACTACCCGTGTACGCATCTTCAGCACTTACAGATGGGGCAAGACCAGGTAGAGCATCCAATACGGGTGCGGCGACCGAGACGGGTGAAATGCCAGCCGAGGGAACCGACTCCACGGGAGGAGGCGCTGCGCTAAGCACCGCTGCGGGAGACTGGGATTGAGGACTCGCCCCTTTAGGTGCCGCAGTCAAAGTAGAAACCCGCTGCGAAATCTCGCGCTGGCGCTGCTCCGCCTCTTTTTGACGACGCAGCATCCAGAGAAACAAAATCAGCAGAAGAATATTACCGCCCAGCGATAGGAGCAACGGAACATTATTGAAAAGGCTGCTGTTACCTGCCGTCCGGGAAAGGGTCGCGAGTTGCACGCCCTGACTGGCCAGCAGACGCTCCTCTGCGCTCAGACGCTGCCCCAGACTGGCCACTTCGGCCATCAATTTTTGATTATCATCGCGAAGTACAGCATCCGGCACCTGCAACTGACCGCTTGTGGCAGCGGATGCGGCGCTGGCTACGACAGCAGTAGCCGCTGCCGCAGGCGCACTGGAAAGCACCAGACGCGTCGCGTTACCGGCTGATTTCGCCGCTGCCGCCACAGAAGCGGCCTGTGCAGTAACAGCAGCAGGGGGTGTTGCTGCAGGCGCAGTAGCAACAGACACACTGTTCCCTGCACGCTGGGCAGACAACCAAGTGCCGGCCTGTGCGGGTGAAACGGACTGCACCTGCGCCAGACTGGGCACCGTCAGCATGCTTCCGGCATAGAGGTAGGTAGGATTACCACCCTTAAAAGCCTGCGGGTTGGCCTTCACCAGAGCGGCCATGACCTGGTCGAGGGTGACCGCGTTACTGCGTGTAATATATTGAGCCACCTGGAACAGAGATCCGTTGACAGGCACCGGACCATAACGGCTCACCCTGGACCAGCCATGATAGATGATTGCAGGTGCGGCGTGACGGACGGGTTGCGGCATTGTCGGCGAGGTGCTGGACTGCGGAACAGGCGTCATGGTCCGGGAAGTGGATACAACGTTATCCCCGGCGCTGGATGCCGAATATTCCCGTACCAACTGTCCTCCGGACCAATTGAGCTGCACCAGGAAATGCAACGCAGGCTGAGGCAGCGGCAGCGGACTAGTGATCAATATGGCCGGTCTGTCACCACTGCGTACCGTAAAATGCCAGTGATCCAGTGCGTCTGCCTTGGGAAGATTGATCATCGCGAAGGCGCTGGCGGGCGCCAGCCCGGCCCTGAGACTCGCTTCACTTTGCGGACTCAACGACTGTATGGATATTTCGGCACGAAAGGGCTCACCCTGCGCGGAAAGCACCCGCAAATCACCAAGCCCCAGGGCCTGCGCCATACCTGGCAAGAGGAGACCCATACCGGCCAAGGCCCACAACCAGTTCTTCTTATCCATCATTATCTTCCTCACTTTGGTAATACCAGCGCAGCCCGGCAAACATTGTCGCCAACGAGGACTATAAATAGTCGCGAATCAGCAACTCTGCAATCTGTACGCTGTTCAGTGCGGCACCTTTACGGATGTTGTCTGCCACCACCCAGAAATTGATTCCACGTTCATGGGAGCAGTCACCGCGAATGCGGCCTACATAGGTGGCGTCCTGGCCAGCCACATCCAGTGCTGAGGGCCATGCACCCGTGCCACGATCATCCACGACGATGACGCCCGGGGCCTTTTCCAGCAGCGCGCGGACGGCTTCTGGCGTGATTGGCTCGCGGGTTACCACGTTGACTGCTTCAGAATGGCCGTAAAACACCGGCACCCGTACACAGGTAGCGGTCAGAGCGATATCCGGAATCTCCAGGATTTTGCGGGTCTCCCAGAGCATCTTCATCTCTTCCTTGGTGTAGCCGTTATCCTGGAAGACATCAATCTGGGGCAGGCAGTTAAAGGCAATCCGCTTAGGGAACACCTCGGCAACACCTTCTTCATGACGGAAAAGCGCCAGGGTTTGCTGCCCCAGTTCTTCAATAGCCCGCCTGCCCGCACCGCTGACCGCCTGATAAGTCGCGACCACCACCCGCTCGATGCCCGCCGCATCGGCAATGGGTTTTAGCGCCAGCAGCATCTGGATAGTCGAGCAATTGGGGTTGGCGATAATACCGTGGCGCCGGTAATCGGCAATCCGCTGCGGATTGACTTCGGGCACTACCAGAGGAATTTCGTCGTCGTAGCGGAACTGAGAGGTATTGTCGATGACCACACACCCGACAGCCACCGCCTTCGGCGCATACTCCGCGCTGACCTTGGCACCGGCAGAAAACAGACCGATATCGACCTGCGACCAGTCGAAAGTCGCCGCATCCTGCACCAGAACCTGCTGGCCGTTGAAGGGCAGACGTCCGCCCGCCGAATGGCTGATGGCCAGCAGGTAGAGATTATACACCGGAAACTTGCGCTGCTCGAGAATCTGCACCATGACCTCACCAACTGCACCTGTTGCCCCTAAAAAAGCGACATGATAATGTTATTTTTGC
>NZ_JBYCKR010000044.1:0-2486 GCF_057473505.1 Acidithiobacillus sp. TH-A35
GCCGTTGTCGGCCTTGATGACTTTGTAAGGCACATGCTTGAGGTCTTTCTGGACCTCGGCATCGTCAAACTTGCGGCCGATCAGGCGCTTGACCTCATAAACGGTATTTTCCGGATTGGTAACGGCCTGACGCTTGGCCGCTTCACCCACCAATACTTCGCCCTCTTCGGTGATAGCGACAATGGACGGCGTGGTGCGCTTACCTTCGCTGTTCTCAATCACCTTGACCTTATCGCCTTCCATCACGGCGACGCAGGAGTTGGTGGTTCCCAAATCGATTCCTATTACTTTTGCCATTTTATCATCTCCTGAATATGCAAAACCTGTCTGGTGTGCGTTGTGTTATTCTGCCGCTTTAGGTGCTTTGGAAACGGAAACCATGGATGGTCGCAACAAGCGGTCATGCATTAAATAACCTTTCTGATGCACCGCCAGAACCCGGTTTGCGTCCCCCTCCGTTTCCACCATGGCAATCGCCTGATGCAGATGGGGATCAAAACGCCCTTCGCCCATTTCTATGGGGGCGATGCCGGCCTTTCCCAAGGCCTGGGCAAACAGCGTCAACGTATTTTCTAAACCCTGCCGCAATGGCGCGATACTCTCGGCGCCCTCCACCGGGCTGGCCAGCGCCAGCTCCAGACTGTCAATCACCGGCAGCAATTCGCGGGCAAAACGATCCACCGCATAATTGCGGGCGTCTTCGACCTGCTTTTCATGACGCTTGCGCAGGTTCTCGGTATCTGCCAAGGCGCGCAAATAATCGTTGCGGTAGCCTTCCGCCTTCTCTTCCCAGTTCACCACTTCTGCACTGGTAGATTCTGCTTCAGTGGATGGCGATTCCTGCTCTTCTTCATTCATGTGCAATCAACCCCTGAAAGTTTGAGTCCAAGACGATATGGGGAAGGGGCCGGAGTATTTCAAGACCCGGCGTCATCCGGATTGCGACAGGGCGCGACCGAGCAGTTGCGCCGTGCCGTCGACCAGCGGGATGATCTGCTGGTAGGGCATCCGCATCGGTCCGATCACCCCCAATACCCCGACCACCTCCCCATCGACACTGTAGGGCGCCGATACCACGCTACAATCACTGAGCGGCGCATAGCCCGACTCTTCGCCGATAAAAAGACGCACTTCACTACCGCGCATGCTCTCATCCAGCAAATGCACCAGATCGCGCTTCTGCCGCACGGCGGCCAGGAGCTCGCGCAGGCGTTCACTTCCCGCCAGCTCCGGCAGGTCCAGCCATTGGAATTCGCCCTCGATGAGCATGCGCTGCTGATCTTCCTCCAGCATTTCTTCGCCCAACTCCATGGCGCTGCGCAGAATGCGGTCCATTTCATGACGGGACTGCTGCAGGTCTCGCTGCAAATTATGGATGACATCCTGCAATGGTCGACCACCATAGGTGGCATTGAAGAAATTGGCCGCCTGCGTTAGTTCTGCCGCGCCGAAAGGTTGCTCGGTGCGGATCAGGCGATTCTCCACGTCCCCCTTGTCGGTGACGAAGATGGCCAACACCTCACGCTCGCGCAGGGCGATAAAGTCCACATGCCGCAAAATCCGGGTTGCCCGCCGCGGCACCCGCACAAAGCCCGCCATGTGCGTCAGTTCAGAGAGAATGCCCGTGGCGGCGTGCAGCACCTGCTCCGCATCCGGAGCGCGAAAACCGATGCGATGAATGAGCAGGCGGTTGGATTCCGCCGACAGCGGCACCACCCGCAGCAGTGCATCGACAAAAAAACGATAGCCGACATGGGTGGGAATGCGCCCGGCAGAAGTGTGGGGGGAGATCAGGTAGCCCTCGTCCTCCAGGTCCGCCATGACATTACGCACGGTAGCGGGACTGATGTTGAGGCCGGCATCACGGGCCAACTGGCGACTGCCGACCGGCACGCCTTTGGCGATATGCTGCTCAATGAGGGATTTGAGCAGGTGACGGGCGCGTTCATCCATGGCCGTCTACAATCCCGGCCAAAATGCGCAAGGCACGCAGAGCGGCGCCCCTCGTACGACGGGCGAGGACAGCGTCTGCATGGCGCAGATAAAGGGATAAAACATGGCGGTAGAAATCATCCTTGGCACTCAACCATCATGAGTGCTAGTAATTTAGCAAAAAATGATGGCGGAGCAAAGGAATAGTCTGGCCCCTCCCGAAGATTCAGGGCAGACCACCGGGAGGCAGACCGAAAAAGGGTGTTACTTGATCTTGTCTTCCCGGTACATCACATGCTTCCGGACCTTGGGATCGAATTTTTTCATTTCCAGCTTATCGGGCTTGGTCTTCTTGTTCTTGGTGGTGGTGTAGAAATGACCGGTACCGGCCGTGGAAACGAGCTTAATCTTGTCACGCATGATTCAATCCTCAGATCTTTTCGCCGGCGGCGCGCAGCTCAGCCAGAACGACATCAATCCCTTTCTTGTCAATGGTACGGATGCCCTTGGTGCTCACCCGCATACGCACCCAACGGTTCTCGCTCTCCACCCAG
>NZ_JBYCKR010000045.1:0-5893 GCF_057473505.1 Acidithiobacillus sp. TH-A35
CCAGCCAAGCTTCCGGATGCTCAATCGCCTGCTTCAGGTCTTTGAGAAACAGGGCCGCCTCGGCGCCGTTCACCACCCGATGATCCGCAGTAATGGTAATAGGCATACCCTCGGGGCCATTCCCGGCAATAGCAATGATGGCCGCCGTGCCCGGAGTGACGATAGCATCGAACTGGGCGATGCCGTACATCCCCATGTTGGAGATCGTAAAGGTCGGGTTCGTATATTCAGGCGGACTGAGACGACGTTTGCGCGCCTTCTCTACCAGTGGGGTCCATTCTGCCTGCAACTGATCAAGGCCTTTACCTTCCACACCATGTAGCACCGGCACTACCAGCCCGCCATCCTCCGTGGTCGCGGCAATGCCAATGTCATGCTGACTACGTTCGACAATCTTATCCGCGGGCTGATAAGCGGCATTCACCAAGGGATGCTTGCTCAGCGCCTGCGAGGCAGCCTTGGCGATGGCCACCGTGACGGAAACCTTGTGCACCTTGGCGGCGCGAATCAGTGCCTCGGGCATGGCCAGCACGGTGACATGGAAAACCGGGATACTCAGGGAAGCGACCATCGCCTGACTAATCGCTCTTTCGATGGCCGTCATGGCGCGACCGTTACCAGGCACTGCGGGCTCAGCGGGACGTGCAGAGGCCACTGGTGCGGCAAGACGGCCAGCCGCGAGAACGTCAGCAGCCACGACCACACCCGCCGGACCGGTGCCGCGTAGCCCGTTGAGATCCACCCCCTGCTGGCCCGCCAACTGCCGGGCGAAGGGGCTGGCCGCACCCTGCTGCGGACGCGCCGCCGGAGCAGGCATGGCGGTGGCTGCGGTCGTGGAGGTTGCTGCGGGGGCGCGTACGGAACTGACTTTGCTCGCCGTGCCGGTGCTGACTACAGCGCTTTCGCGGCGCACCTGCTCCGGCAACTCCACCAGCCAAGCGATAGGCTCGCCTACCGGCACTACCACATCTGCCGCCACCAACGGACCAGAAAGGTAACCCTCACGGAAAACCTCCACATCCATGATGGCCTTGTCCGTTTCCACCGTCGCCACCACATCCCCACGCTGAATCCTGTCCCCCAAGGCTTTTTCCCAAGACACCAGCACGCCTTCGGTCATGGTATCGGAGAGCTGCGGCATCTTGACGGCGTAGCCCTCAGGGGCGGATACCGCAATGGACGCAAGCTCTGGTGTAACGGCAGCAGCAGGTGCGGCGTAAACAGGCGCCGCCACCGTCTCCACCGCACTATCGGAGATATAGCCAATAGCCCCGCCCACCGGAATGACGCTGTTAGCCTCGGCCAGAGGCCCTGCCAGATAACCGGAGCGGAACACCTCCACATCCATGATGGCTTTATCGGTTTCCACCGTCGCCACCACGTCACCGCGCTCCACCCGTGCACCCACGGGCTTCTCCCAGGAAACGAGAACACCTTCCGTCATGGTGTCGGAAAGTTGCGGCATCTTGATGACGTAAGGTTCAGCCATGTTTCACCATTATCGAGTCAAACCGAGATTGAGAGGGAGGCCGTGACGCCATCCGAAGGATAGGCCACGGTCAGCCGCCAGAACAGTCGCCGGAACCTTACCGGCCCAGCATTTTCCGCACAGCGGCGACTACATCCCCGGCATTGGGGATCGCCGCCTTTTCCAGACGGCGGTTATAAGGAATGGGCACATCCAGGGCATGCACCCGCACCGGCGCGGCATCCAGTTCGAAGAAGCATTCCTCATTGAGGATCGCCATCACCTCAGAACCCACGCCCACCGGGGCTTCATCTTCTTCGACCACAATGGCGCGATGAGTCTTGCGTACGCTGGCGGCGATACCCGCCCGATCCATGGGCTTGAGCGCCCGCAGATCGATGACTTCGGCATCAATGCCATGCTCCTGCGCCAGCTTTTGCGCCGCATCCAGCGCCCAGTGCACACTGATGTTGTAGGCAAAAATGCTGACGTCTTTACCCTGCCGCATCACCTCTACCCCTTCCAGTGGGGTGAAGAACTCCGTATCCGGTATCTCACCCTTCAGGTTGTACATACTTTCGTGCTCAATGATCACCACCGGATCATCGCAACGCACGGCGCTTTTCAGCAGGCCGTAGGCGTCGCGCGGTGTTGCCGGGGTCACTACCCGCAGGCCGGAAATACCCATGAAGACTTTCTCCATGCGCGCCGAATGCTGGGCACCCAACTGGTGCGCCGTGCCGCCCGGCACCCGCATCACAAAGGGACAGCGGATACGACCACCGGACATATAATGGATTTTCGCTGCGTTGTTCATGAGCTGATCCATGGCCAGCCAGGCGAAATTGACGCTCATAATTTCGACGATGGGGCGGGCCCCGACCATGGCCGCACCCACGCCGATGCCGGTGTAGCTGTTTTCGGAGATGGGGGTGTCGATTACCCGCTGCTCGCCGTACTTGGCAAAAAGGCCGCTGGTCGCCTTGTAAGTACCGCCAGCGACGCCGATATCCTCACCCATGGCAAAGACCAGGGGGTCCCGCGCCATTTCTTCATCGTGGGCACGTAGGATACCCTGCCAATACATCATTTCAGCCATGGCTACTTGCCTCCTTCTGTGTACACATAACGGGCGATGTCTTCCACGCGCGGCTCCGGACTCTCGGCGGCAAAGCGCACGACCTCATTTTCGATTTCATCCTGAATAGCCTTGTCCATGGCGTGGAACTCATCCTCGCTGACCACCCCAGCATCCAGCAGACGGCGCTTGTAGATACCGATAGGATCGCGCTGCGCCCATTCTTCCACCTCTTCTTTGGATCGGTAAGCACCGGAATCCGACATGGAATGACCGCGCAGACGGTAGGTCATCAACTCCAGGAAGTAGGGTTTGCGCTTTTCACGCACATGTTGCACCGCCTTTTCGGCGTGGGCCATGACCACATCAATATCCTGACCGTCGCACTGCGCCGCTTCGATGCCGTAAGGGGCCACGCGCTTGTACTGATTGATTTCCACCGTCGAACGCTCGATAGCTGTACCAATACCATACAGATTGTTTTCGCAGACAAAGAGCACCGGCAGATTCCACAGGCTGGCCATGTTCATGGTCTCATGGAAAGTACCCTGATTATTGGCACCGTCGCCCAGGAAGCAGATGGAGATTTCATCGCCGCCACGCAACTGGATCGTCTTAGCGAAACCGGCGGCCAGCGGGAAGGGTCCGCCAACCAGCGCATAGCCACCCATGAAACGCACATCGGGATCGAAGAGATGCATGGAACCGCCGCGGCCCTTGGAACAACCCGCTTCTTTGCCAAAGAGTTCCGCCATCAACGCCTTGGGATTCATCCCCGACTTCAGCGCATGAATGTGGTCGCGATAACCGGTCACCACGTAGTCCGAACCGGTGCGTGCCTTTTCCAGCACACCGATGGCGCAGGCCTCCTCACCGGGATAGAGGTGCAAAAAACCGCCGATCTGGCGTTCGTGATAGGCCTCCGCGCAACGTTCCTCAAAACGGCGGGCAAAAAGCATTTCACGCAACAGGCGCTTCTGGTCCGTGGCGTCCATGGTCCTCCCAGGCAAAATAATGGACCGCATCGCCGGGATGCAGGTCGCGGGTGAATGTTGAGAGCAAAGTCTTGGGAATGATGGCCCAGGGTACGGCAAAACGTCAAGAGTGCCTGCATATAAAGCACCTTCGCGCCCGCAGGGACGACACCAAACAAAGTTAGATCAGAATTTATAACACCGGAGAAAATATTTGGAACAATTCAAGACGCACAAAAAAGGGCAGGAGGACCGCCCCTGAATATTGCTAACGGAGGGGACGCGGTTACAACAAGTTCACAACACTGCACCGCATATAGGGCAAAATAGATACCAATGCAAGCACCAGTAAAATCGAGGTATATTCACCCGCGCCCGGCAATAATTGCCCACATATTGGGCAGCAGCGTGTTGAGCTGGTGCACTATTCACCGATATGGGGCAAACGAAGCAAGCACTATTCACCGATATGGGGCAAACGAAGCAAGAAATATTCGCTGCCATAACGCATAAAACCCGCCCTACATCTGTGGCGGGTTTTATGCGCGAGACAGCCCCGAGTCTCTCGGGGCTATTGTGATAAGGCGTGTCTCAGATTCAGAACATGAAGCCGGTTTCTAGCATGCCACGAAGCTGGGTGGTGTTAGTGCCGCCAGACAACCCATACCCCGAAGGGGCAGACGCCGTGACATAAGAAAGATCCGCGCGAGCAAAAAAGCCACCGTCCTGATAGGTTGGGGTCACTGTAATAGACCAGGCGTGAGAATCGGCCGGTAAGTCGGTCAAGCTAGACGCTACACTGGAGCTATTAAGCGTTTCCCCCGGATGGCCGCCGACGTCCAAGTACTCCACTCTACCCGCCAGGGATATTGTATTGGTAATGCTATAGTCGGCGAGCACTGCTGCTCCATAATTGGAGAAAGAGTGGTTAACATTCAGCAGTGGTGACTTCGGGGTATGCATATATTGCACATAGGGCTCAATCATCCACGGCCCAGAACTATGTTCATACTCCAAGCCATAGATTTCGCTGGAATCACCCACCGCTCCATAAGCAACATCCGGGGAGCTCAAACGCACGTTACCGAGTGGCCCCTGCGCATAGAAACTCACTGTATTTGAGCCATCAATAGCATAACTCAGTAATCCACTCATCACGTTATAACGATTGGAATAATAGCCATCATTCAAAGATAGCGACGCGCTAATAGGGCCATTACTGGCGTTAAACTGTACGCCACGGCTGATTAACGGCTCCATATCCCACAGCAGACCGCGTTCGATATTGATATTCTGGTAGGTAAAACCACCCTCGGCGCCAATGAGCGTAGGGAGTTTGCCTATCTCCACGGAGTAGTCAGAAGAGGGGACATACTTTAAATACGCGACGGGCAACGCACCGAAATCGTTAATGTTGCTCTCGGATGAAGGAATTGAAGCCGCCAGCGTGGGGAAGCTGTAGGCGCCTGCCTGGATATAAAACTGTAGAGGGCCGGTATTCTTTTGAATAATGACCATTCCGTTAGTAATATCGGCGCCAACATACTTGGCGCCTAAGGTACCTGCAGCTCCCTGCGGATTATCCTGGTAAAAAGCCATGCCACTGGCAATACCCTGCACATCCAGCTTACCGAGAGGGCCAGCACTGAAGGTCAGGGGGGCAGGCATGGATAGCGGGCTGGCATGGGCCACCCCGGCGATCATGGGGAGGCTCAGGGCAACGGCGGCCAAAACCGTGCGGTGCAACAAGCGGGAACATTGGGTAGCATTGTGATGCAGCATGACGACTCCTTAGGTTTCTATAAAAAATCAACTGGTGTTGCTAAAAAGCAATTGCCATACCACTAGCAACACAAAGCACAAAATTAAATTACTTCTTTATAATCATTATTTTAATTACAATTTTTCAGCATAGGCCCACTAAACAACTGCACCATCACAACGCACAAAGCACCATTATAGTGCATCATTTTGTTGTTTTTATAGAGCATCGCGGATCGGCCGACAACATTCAGACGCAAAAAGGCCCCCCACTTCGGCATATGAAGCGGGGGCCTTATACAACAGGCAGCATTTTAGTTGCCGTTGAGGGTGCGCTCGATGCTAGGGAGTGCTGCGCCTACACCGGCACCAACAGCACCACCAACCGCTGCGCCGACAGCGGGATTACCTGCAGCGACAGTGCCAAGAATGGCGCCACCGGCAGCACCAATGGCGCCGCCACTCAGAGCACGCTGACCGGTGGGGCTCATATTGGCGCAACCGCCGAGGGCCACAACACAAAGAGCCAGCGCCAGCATCCAACGCCGCCCAACTGGAACAGCGCTTGCGTTTCTCAAGATCATTTCCTGCTCCTATTCGTCTTTCTGCCAT
>NZ_JBYCKR010000046.1:0-5899 GCF_057473505.1 Acidithiobacillus sp. TH-A35
CCGCTGAATGGGTATCCCGTTTGAGAGAGTGAGCAAGACGACGTACCCGAAGCAGTGCCCCATTCCACTTCCGACTTATGGAGTATGTGATGGCCCAACGTCATACCAAAATCAGCTTTAAGCCGGGTAAATCTCGGACGGCCCTGACGATCACTCATCCCAACGCCGCAGGCATCGACATTGGCAGCGCCTCCCACTATGTCGCGGTTCCTGCGGATCGTGATGACGAACCGGTACGGGAGTTTGCCAGTTTCACGGAGGATCTTGAGGCCTTGGCCGATTGGCTCAAGGCCTGCGATGTGGACACGGTCGCGATGGAATCCACCGGCGTGTACTGGATACCGCTCTTCGAACTGCTGGAATCGCGCGGATTCACCGTTGGACATGAGGCTGGTTCCCGGTGATATTGGTGCTTCGTAACTATAATGTATTCAATATCCTAAAAAAGTGTTTCTTGAGAGCCTGATGCGATTAATAGTTCGTCCAGAAGCGCAGCGAGCGTTACTCCCGGAGAAAAGGGCCATTCAGGCAATGAGTGAGAGATGAAACGGTCGTTAACTTTGGATTCCGGCCACGTTGTATCCTATGAAGATATCGGTGACCCGAACGGGAGGTTGCCGGTATTGTTCTTTCACGGTACGCCCAGCTCCCGTTTGCAACTGAAATTGCTGCCTGCGGCCCTTCGTGATGGCCTGCGCTGGATCGTCTTTGACCGGCCGGGTTACGGAGAATCGGACCGGCAGCCGGGACTGACCATGACCGAAGTGGCGGCAATGGGCGAAGTCTTGGTAAGCCGTCTGGGGCTTGACGCCTTTCAGGTGCTAGGTTTCTCCGGCGGTGGTCCTTACGCGCTGGCCTGCGCCTACGCCATGCCGGAGCGGGTGCGCTGTGTGCATCTGGCGGGCAGTCCCGGACCGGCCGAGCTGCCCGAGATATGGTCCGCCTTCCGTCTTCAGGATCATGTCCTCTTCACCCTGGTGCGCAGGGCACCGTGGCTCCTCAGGGCTTTGTTGCGCCTCAGAATGGCGGGCGTGCAGCGGAGGCCGGAGCGCTTCGTGGCGCAGTTCGCGGCAAAGTTGGGCGCCAGTGACTGGTCCCTGTTGTCTGCGCCCGACGTCCTGGCGAAGCTTTGCGAGGACCTGCGGGGGGCGTTGCGGCAAGGGACGGCAGGGATGGCCGATGATTTCGCGGTGCTCAACCGCCCCTGGCCTTTCCGTCTGGAGGATATCCGGGTGCCGGTGCATATCTGGCAGGGTGCCCAGGATCGTGTGAACAGACCACAGGTCGGTTTGGCGCTGGCTGCACATCTGCCGGCGGCGCAGTTTCATCTGCTGGAGTCGGGCACGCATACTATTTTACTGACCCACGCGGTGGAGATCCGGGCGGGGTTGGACCAGGACGTGGGTCCTGACCGGTTTGCAGAAACCTGCTAAATGAGACCTGGAATGAGGCGGTACGTGCAGTTGCGGTATTCCTGATAAGTGATCCCGAAGGCATCCGCCAGTATGCGTTCCTCTTTGGCGATTCTCCAGAGGTAGGCCGAGATGACGGGAAGAATGATTATAATCGCTGTGGCCCAGTAACCAAACGACAACGCCAATCCGAAAAAACACAGAAGCGCTCCCGTGTAGGACGGATGGCGCACCATGCGGTACGGTCCATGCCGGATCAGTCGGTGTCCAGGCTGGATAGCCAGGTCCACGGTGAAATATCTCCTTAACGTCATGATCGCATACGATCGCAACAGCAATCCCGCCATCAGCAGCGAACAACCCACCTGCGGCAGATATAGCGCAATATGTGGCTCATGGCGAACTTCCGCCGCCACCGTACAAGCCCAACTTCCGACGCTGGATAAGATCACGACGTTGAATATTTTTGAAGATCCGCCGTCTTGCTTGTTCGCATTCATGGGTGACCGGAAAAAATATTCCAGATATAATTCTAACAATATCCATGCGGATAACACGGCCAACAGTAGAACTGTAGATACCATTATTCGTCACCACCTTTGATTTGTCTGTGCAGATCACCAGCGAGGAAATAGTATACCATCGCATCGGTACATCCTAAATTCCTGAGGTTATCCCGAATTCCGCGACGGATATTTATCCCCGGTGCGCGTGCGTATGAGCCACCCGGGTAAGGCGGTGGGGTCGGTAAAACACGCCGCCGCACCGCTGGCATCCAGGCGTTCCGCGCTGTGTACGCCGCAGAGCACTCCCAGCGGCAAAACCCCGGCGGCAACGGCCATTTCCATGTCGTGCACGGTATCGCCCACCATGATGGCCGCCGCGGGGGGCAGGTCGTAGTGCTGCAGCAATTCGTGGAGCATCAGGGGGTCGGGTTTGGAGCGGCTTTCATCGGCGCAGCGACTGGCGCTGATGCAGGCGGCGAGACGGGGATGCTCGCCCAGCACCCGATCCAGACCGCGACGGGCTTTGCCGGTGGCCACGGCAATCTCATAGCCAGCATCGGCGAGTTGCACCACCGTGTTTTCCACCCCCGGAAAGAGGGGCATTTCGCGGAGTGGCGTGCTGAAAAAGCACTCCCGGTAACCCTCCAGAATCCGTTCCCGGGTAGGCTTATCGGCATCGGGGGCGAGGGCCGCCAGGGCGTCTTCCAGTCCCAATCCGATAATTTCCTGGTACTGCTGTTCACCACGATCCACCAGCCCTGCATAGGCAAAAGCATGGGCCAGACAACCGCAGATGGTAGAGATGCTATCCATGAGGGTGCCGTCCCAATCGAAAATGATCAGTCGGCAATCATCAGGGGGCAAAATCATCCGGCAGACTCCTTACGCAGTTGGGTCAGAATGGCTTGCAGATCAGCCGGCAGCGGGGCCTCAATGCGCATGGGCCGGCCGTCCTGCGGGTGGCGGAAGGCCACCAGGGCGGCATGCAAAAAAAGTCGTCGCAGGCCCAGGGCGCGCAGACGCTGGTTGAAGACCGCTTCGCCATATTTCTCATCACCTGCCACCGCATGCCCAATCGCTTGCAGGTGAACCCGAATCTGGTGCGTACGCCCGGTATCGAGATCAGCCTGCAGCAGCACCGCGCCGGGGAAATGTTCCAGTGGCAGAAAACGCGTATGTGCGGCCTTACCCTCCACCGGGTCCACCCGCACCATGCGCTCGCCGGACTGCAGGGTATTCTTGCGCAGGGCCAGGCGCACGGAACGCGCCTTCCCCTGCCAGTCACCGGCCGCCAGCGCCAGATAGCGCTTCTCCATGAAACCTTCCCGCAGGGCTTCATGGAGCGCACGCAGCGCCGAGCGTTTTTTGCTGAATATCAGGCAGCCGGAGGTGTCGCGGTCCAGGCGATGTACCAGTTCCAGTTCGCGGGCATCGGGTCGCAACTGGCGCAACGCCTCGATGACGCCCCAACTCAGGCCCGATCCCCCGTGCACGGCCAGCCCGCTGGGCTTGTCCAGCACCAGCAGATGGGTATCTTCGTAAAGGACAGCGACTTCCAACTGACTCTGCAGGTAGGTGGGCAGTACGGCGGGATCGTTGGGCGCCGCCACCCGCACCGGCGGCAGACGCAGTACGTCGCCCTCAGCCAAGTGGTAGTGCGGCCGCGCCCGCCCTTTGTTCACCCGCACTTCACCACTGCGCAGGATTTTGTAGATATGGGAGCGCGGCACGCCTTTCATCACCCGCAGGAGGAAGTTATCCAGCCGTTGCCCCGCTTCCGCATCGGTTACCTGCCATTGCCGCACCCTGTTTTCTGCCATTTTTCCCCACCCCTGCGCTTTTCATTTGCGATTCTATTCTTTTATGGCATATATTTCGACTTTGGACGCTGCGCTTCTCGGAGCGCGGCCCCAATTTCAGCATCGCCGGGCAAACCCCGTCGGTCCCAATTACAAACGCTGCGCTCCCTGACGGGTCCTTTCGGGCTTGCGGGTTGAGCGCCGGAGAAAGAAGAACTTATGAAACGGATGTTGATTAACGCTACCCACGCAGAGGAGTTGCGGGTGGCTTTGGTAGATGGTCAAAAACTCCTCGATCTGGACATTGAACGCGCTTACCGGGAACAGAAAAAAAGCAATATATACAAGGGTCGCATCACCCGTGTGGAGCCCAGCCTCGAAGCCGCTTTCGTCGATTACGGCGCCGAGCGACACGGCTTTCTGCCCCTCAAGGAAATCGCCCGGGAATACTTCCTACAGCAGGAACAGGGCCGCAAACGCATTCAGGATCTGGTGCGGGAAGGTCAGGAAGTCATCGTTCAGGTGGACAAGGAAGAGCGCTCCAGCAAAGGTGCGGCACTCACCACCTTCGTCAGTCTGGCCGGACGTTATCTGGTGCTGATGCCGAACAATCCGCGTGCCGGCGGCGTCTCCCGGCGCATTGAAGGCGAGGACCGCACCCAGATCCGCCAGCACCTGCAACTCCTGGACATCCCCGAAAACATGGGGGTCATCGCCCGCACGGCGGGGATCGGTCAGGAGCTGGAGGCCTTGCAGCGCGATCTGGAGTATCTCAAACAGATCTGGCAGGCCATCGTCGATATGGCGGCGCCGCGTGCCGCCCCTTTCCTGATTTATCAGGAGGGTAATGTCGTGGTCCGCGCTCTGCGTGATCATTTCTCCGAAGATTTCGGGGAGGTGCTGATCGACGAGGAGGGGGCCTACAACGCCGCGGTGCAGTTCATGGGCTCCATGATGCCGAAGATGGTGCATCGTCTGAAGTATTACGACAACGACGTGCCTCTCTTCTCCCGCTATCAGATTGAACAGCAGATTGAATCCGCATTCAGTCGCGAAGTGCGCTTGGAATCAGGGGGCGCCATCGTCATCGATCATACCGAAGCGCTGGTGGCCGTCGATGTGAACTCGGGCCGCGCCACCAAGGGTCAGGACATCGCGGAGACCGCGTTCCAGACGAACCTGGAAGCCGCTGAGGAGATCGCCCGGCAGATTCGCCTGCGCGATCTGGGCGGGCTCATCGTGGTCGACTTCATCGATATGGAATCCCCCAAGCACCAGCGTGAGGTGGAGAACAGGCTCAAGGAGGCCCTCAAGCTGGATCGGGCGCGGGTGCAGTTGGGGCGCATCTCCCGCTTTGGCCTCATGGAAATGTCCCGGCAGCGTCTGGGCGCCAGTCTGGAAGAATCGTCTTCTGAGCCCTGCCCGCGCTGCAACGGTACTGGTCAGATACGGGGCTGCGAAGCCACCAGCATGCACGTCCTGCGCCTGCTGTATGAGGAGTGCATGAAAACCGGAGCTGCCGAGGTAGAGTGTCGGGTGCCGGTGGATGTGGCCGTCTATCTGCTCAACGAAAAGCGCCGTCCAATTCTGGAACTCGAAGCCAAGACCGACACCCGCATCCTGGTCATTCCCATGCCGGACATGGTTACGCCCCATTATCAAATTCAGCGGACGCGCGTGGAAGGCGGCACCAGTCGGCCGGCACCGGCGCCCAGCAGTGACAACAGCGCGTTGCCCGCACGCCCCAGCCGTCCGACGAGCGAATCAGCGGCACTGAGTCCGTTGACCGCGCCGCCGCCGCCCGAGGTGTTGCCACCACTGCGCACACCACCGGCACCCAGCGGCCCGAAGGCGAAAGCGCCCGCTAAGGTCGTTCCGCCGGAAGAAGGTATTCTGGCCCGGCTGGTGCGGGCGCTGGTATCCCGTTATGCGCCCGTTGACGCGGCGACTTTCTTGGCGGAAACTAGTGGCACTGAGCTGTCGGCAGGCACGGAGCAAGTCAGCGAGACGAGCACCGATGAGCAGGAAAACGGTGGCGAAGGCCGCAGCAACCGGCGCCGTCGCCGCGGTGGACGCCGTGCACGGGCCCGGCGCTCCACCCAGGGCGGAGAGAATGGCGCAGAATCATCTTCTGCAGATGGGGAAGTCCCTGAGGATACCTACACGACAGAGGGATTCCAGG
>NZ_JBYCKR010000047.1:0-3672 GCF_057473505.1 Acidithiobacillus sp. TH-A35
GAACGGCGCGGGAGTCGCTAGCATCAGCGTCGTCCTCGACCAGCCCAGCGTGGCAGGTCCGGCAGGAAATGCTCTTCCACCAGGACACCCGTGTCACCGCGACGCAATATGGACCGCCGCTGCCAGCGGCGGCGGCCGAATCGTGGTCGGCTCTCGGCTTGAATCGGGGAGCGCCGCAAACGTCGGTGACGGAATAGGGTGTTGCCGATGGGGCGCGTGCCATGGCGGGTAAGCGGTAACAAGCCGTGACGCAGTCCGCACAAAGGAATGGTCGTGCGCGCCCAGAGCGCCGGACGCATTGGGTCGCCACCATGCAAGAGGACCTCGCGCCAAAAAACCTGCTCTCCGCGGTGTAGGCGCAATACGCGGCGCTCAGTCGGCTTTGGATTCGCACGTCCGCTCCCCAGCAACAGCGCCCGCACCGCATGCGGCTTTCCGTAAGCCCGTTGCAGCGCTGCGGTGAGGGAGGCAGGCAAGGTTAGCCAAGGCCATAGCGTCCGAGAAGCATGGCGCAGGGGAGGCGGATTTTTGGTGATCATTTTGGAACAGGGCAGGGGCCCATTGTCTGACGTGGCACTCTGCGTCTTTCGGTCATGCCTCATCATTCTCGCCTCTTCTTTTGTCAACGCGACCAAATCAGCGCTGCTGGGGTGCGTGATAAATGAAGGCGTCTACCCGTGCCGGTGGCACATTGCGCCAGACCACGGCGACGCGTCGGCGACGAAACTCCGATGGCAAGCCCTGGCAGGAACTGCGGAAGTGGTAGGTAAACTGGATGAAGACCGTACCGTGATGACTGATCCCCGGAAGTTGCTGAAAGATGCGCTCGACGATCGCTTTGGGAATGCTGCGCAGCGGCAGGCTGGACACCACGGCGCGGATCGGACCGCGATGCGCCACCAAGTGTTGAATGTGCGCTGCGTCTCCTTCAATAACTTCCACCTCGGGATAATGCTGACGCAGGTGGCGGACCATGGCCGGCGCCTGTTCGACAAGAACCAAATCCTGCGGTGGTATGCCGCTTTCCAGTAAGGCCTTGGTTACCGGCCCCATGCCCGGCCCCAATTCGACCACCAGACCGGGGCTGTGGGGCACCATGGCGGCCATACGGCGGGCGAGGAAGGGGGAACTGGGCAGCACAGCCCCAATAGCATGAGGATCGCGTAAAAATTCGCGGGTAAAGTGCCAAGCCTGGGACATCGGCCCAGAAGATCGGGACATGGGCTTTCTCCACCGGTGGAGGCAAAACGCTGGTCATCGCGTCGCCGAATGAATGGCGCGTATTGTAGCACGGCGCTGCAGATGGCGTCATGCCGGACTACTTTTGGGTTATACTGGCGGCATGGGAGACTGAATCTTCCGGGTTTAATGAGGATGGATATGAATAAGCGATTGCTTCTGATCATGATGATGATGATGTCCCCGACCTTGCTCACCGCCTGTAGCACGGCGGACGGGGGCGGGCCGCTGGCTGCCGTCTATACGGGCCAGAGCACCCACTACTACCCGAGGGCATTTCAGCCCACCCTCGCGGCAACTACGCAGGTGCTGGGGCAGATGCATTGTGTCATCCTCAATACCGAAAGTGCGGGCACATCCTCCCAAGGCAGCGTTATTCATGCACGTAACGGGCACATGCTGGTGGATGTAACGATCACGCCGAAGGGTCCGCAGGTCACTGCGGTGGCCACTCGTTTTGGTCTGCTGGGCAGTGTTCAGGATGATCAGCACTTTCACTTCTTGCTGAAATCAGCGCTGGGTCTGGGGTGATTCCGTAATCGGCGGCCGCCCCTTGTCAATCCTTCGGGGTGGCCCTATCATCGTTCATAAGTCCTCACTTTTTCTGGGAATGCATTGCAGAACCTGTATATCAAGACTTACGGCTGTCAGATGAATGCGTATGACTCCGAGCGCATGGGTGATGTGCTTGCGGTTAGTCATGGATTGCATCTGGTGGACGATCCGGCGCTCGCCGATGTGCTCCTGCTCAACACCTGCTCCATCCGTGAAAAGGCCGAAGACAAGGTCTTTACTCAGCTCGGCTTTTGGCGCCCTTTCAAGGAACTGCGCCCTGAGGTGGTGATCGGTGTAGGGGGCTGTGTAGCCAGTCAGGAAGGAGAGCGGTTAAGGCGGCGCGCTCCTTACGTGGATCTGGTGTTCGGACCGCAGACGCTGCACCGTCTGCCGGATTTGCTGGATGCCTGTTTGGCCGAGCGCCGTCCGCAGGTGGACGTCGCCTTCCCGATGCTGGAAAAGTTTGATTATTTGCCGCAGCGACCGGGCCGCGACGGAGCCACCGCTTTTGTTACCATTCAGGAAGGCTGCGATAAATTCTGTACCTTCTGCGTGGTACCCCATACCCGGGGACGGGAATATAGCCGCACCATGCCCGATATCCTGCGTGAGGTGCGTGCGTTGGCAGAGCAGGGCGTGCGTGAGATCACCCTGCTGGGGCAGAACGTCAATGCCTATCGGGGCGCGACGGGGCTGGTGGGCGAGGGCGGCCTGGCCGATCTGCTGGAACGTCTGGCACGAATTCCCGGTTTACTGCGCCTGCGTTATACCACGTCCCATCCCAGTAACCTTGATGACGAATTGATTGCCGCGCATGGCAATATTGAAATGCTGGCACCCCACCTGCACTTGCCGGTACAAAGTGGTTCTGACCGTATTTTGCGGCGTATGCATCGCAAGCATACGGTTGAGCAGTATCTGGATAAGATTGATCGCCTGCGTGCCGCCCGTCCGGGTATCCAGATTTCTTCGGATTTCATCGTGGGGTTTCCGGGTGAAACCGATGCGGATTTTGCTGCGACCATGGAATTGATCGATGCAGTGCGCTTCGATCAGTCGTTTTCCTTCAAATACAGCCAGCGCCCCAATACGCCGGCACTGAAGCTGGAAGACAGTGTGCCAGAGGCCCTCAAGGATGAGCGTCTGGCGATATTACAGGGGCGCATCAACGGGCTGGCGCAGGGCTACGCGCAAGCCTTGGTGGGTACGCGGCAGGCGGTACTGATGACTGGACCGTCGCGCCGTGATCCGCAGCAACTGACGGGCAAGACCGCCTGCAATCGCTCAGTCAATATGGCGGGATCCATGGATTGGGTTGGACAGATGCTGGATGTCGAAATTACGGCAGCGCTGCCCAATAGTCTGCGCGGGCATGTGGCGCCGGCGAGCCAGCGCCTTGCCATATAATCCCATGGAGCCTCCCGGTAAGACGCAGAGTGTCAGTCACAGCGATTTTGTCGCTGAACATGCCAGTGCGGCGATGCTCTCCGAACTGTCCGGCGAGCTGGACAGCCATATCAAACAGATCGAGTCGCGCTTGGGAGTGGTTATCCTGCCCCGCGGCACACGCTTTCATATCACCGGGACAGCCGCTTCTGCGCAGGCAGCGCAGGAAGTGCTCTCCAAGTTGTATGCTCAAGTACGCCAGGGCCGATCCCTGTCCAGTCATTGGGTACATCACAGCATCCAGAATGTGCAACTGGAGGCGGAGGCTGGCGCTACGACGGTGGAGTCTGCCGGCGTACAGACCCTCAAAGGGATGATTCGTGGTCGCGGGCAACGGCAGCGCCATTATCTGGAGTCTATCCGCCATAATGATCTCACCTTCGGTATCGGCCCGGCTGGTACGGGCAAGACCTATCTGGCCGTTGCGGCGGC
>NZ_JBYCKR010000048.1:0-8898 GCF_057473505.1 Acidithiobacillus sp. TH-A35
CGACTATGGACTGTCCTGGCAGCCCATAGTCGGTACCTTTAAAAAGCGACAGGCGCTTTCGCCATAATTTCCCAAGCTGGAACCGGTATGAGGTAAGCAGCGCCTTCATCATGGCGCACAGCCCGGCATGGTGCATTCTGGCCAGCACGAAGGCCTCGGTCATTTTACTGAATGATGCTGCGCACCGGACGGTTGAGAATGACGAAAAACCACGCGGCAAAGGGTAATGCCTATGCTTTAATAAAATGTAACATTAAATATATTTAGCTTAACTTAATCAATCCAGATTTGTAGAGTGCTTCCGTCCCGCCTGTTTAAGGCGAGCATCCGCCCGATGTTCAACTCAGGAGAACCGTTATGAGTGTAAAAAAATACGAAGCTGGTGTGAAGGAGTACCGGCAAACCTATTGGTCACCCGAGTATGTACCCTTGGATTCGGATATCCTGGCCTGCTTCAAGATCACCCCGCAACCGGGTGTGGATCGTGAAGAAGCTGCGGCTGCGGTGGCCGCCGAATCCTCGACGGGGACCTGGACCACCGTTTGGACCGATCTCTTGACCGATCTCGATTACTACAAAGGTCGCGCCTACGCCATTGAGGATGTGCCCGGCGACGACACTTGCTTCTATGCTTTCATCGCCTACCCCATTGACCTTTTTGAGGAAGGTTCGGTAGTCAACGTGTTCACCTCGCTGGTGGGCAATGTGTTCGGCTTCAAGGCGATCCGTGCCCTGCGCCTGGAAGACGTGCGCTTTCCTCTCGCCTATGTAAAAACCTGCGGTGGCCCACCCAACGGCATCCAGGTCGAACGCGACAAGATGAACAAATATGGCCGACCGTTGTTGGGTTGCACCATCAAGCCGAAGCTCGGCCTATCTGCCAAGAACTATGGCCGTGCCGTGTACGAATGCCTCAGAGGCGGCCTGGATTTCACCAAGGACGACGAAAACGTCAACTCCCAGCCATTCATGCGCTGGCGCGACCGTTTCCTGTTCGTCGCCGATGCGATCCACACCGCCGAGGCCGAAACCGGTGAGCGCAAGGGACACTATCTCAACGTCACCGCCCCGACCTGCGAGGACATGATGGAACGTGCAGCGTTCGCGAAAGAACTCGGCATGCCCATCGTTATGCATGATTTCCTGACTGGTGGCTTTACCGCCAACACCAGCCTGGCCAACTGGTGCCGCAAGAACGGTGTGCTGCTGCACATCCACCGCGCCATGCACGCCGTAGTGGATCGCAACCCGCACCACGGCATCCACTTCCGCGTGCTGACCAAGGCACTGCGTCTGTCGGGTGGTGATCACCTGCACTCCGGCACCGTGGTGGGCAAGTTGGAAGGGGACCGTGGTGCAACACTGGGCTGGGTGGATTTGATGCGTGAATCCTTTATTCCTGAAGACCGCAGCCGCGGCATTTTCTTCGACCAGGATTGGGGTTCCATGCCCGGCGTATTCCCGGTCGCATCCGGCGGTATTCACGTATGGCACATGCCTGCGCTGGTCAACATCTTCGGTGATGATTCCGTGCTGCAGTTCGGTGGCGGCACGCTGGGCCACCCCTGGGGCAACGCTGCCGGTGCCGCCGCCAATCGCGTTGCACTGGAAGCCTGTGTGGAAGCGCGCAACGAAGGGCGCGATCTGGAGCGTGAAGGCAAGGAGATACTTACCAATGCCGCTAAGGATAGTCCGGAGCTGAAAATTGCGATGGAAACCTGGAAGGAGATCAAGTTCGAGTTCGACACGGTGGACAAATTGGACGTAGTGAACCGCTGATCCTGGGGTCGCAATTCCCTATGGTGTAAATGAAACTTCTCGCAACGTGTGGCCGTGCGGCCCACCTTGAGATTAAAGGAAAGGAACGAAAATGGCTGATATTCAAGATTACAACTCGGCTCCCAAATACGAAACCTTCTCGTACTTGCCGGCGATGACGCCGGAAAAACTGCGCCGCCAGATTGCCTACGTCGTGAGTCAGGGCTGGAACCCTGGTATCGAGCATGTGGAGCCGGCGCGCGCCTTCACCTATTTCTGGTATATGTGGAAACTGCCCATGTTCGGCGAGCAGTCGGTGGATATCATCCTCGCCGAACTGGAGGCGTGCCACCGCGCGCACCCCGACCACCATGTACGTCTGATTGGCTACGATAATTACTCCCAGAGTCAGGGCAGCGCCTTTGTCGTGTTTCGCGGGCGCTAAGCAAGGCTGTAAAGAGGCTATCCAGCAGATGCCCCTGGCGGGGGGCTGGTTGAATACAGAAGGGTAAAATCATGACCGACGCTATGGCAAACAATATGGCAACTCCACGCTCGACACGCGCCGCAGCATTGGAGCGGAGGCGTGCGCTGTCGCACAGCGGCGGTGCCGTGCTTGGTGCGAAGAAGGCCGCACCGGCGCGGGCGGTAAGCAATCCGACCGCGATGGGGGCAACGGCTTCAGTGGCAAACGTTACGGGTAAGTCACTTTCCCGTGCGCGCCGGGAGGCGTTATCGCAAAGAGGGGCAGGTCTGGCGCAGGCTCCAGTCGCGCCGGGCTCTGATAGCCGCGTGACTGCTCCGGTCATGTCTGTGCCCGCACCCATTCTATGGAAACAGGATCTGCCACCAGCGCAAGACGCGGCCACCCAAGAACGGTGTAGCTGCGGGTGCAAGGAGAAAAAGAACGCAACGGAGGTCGCCGAGCGTGAGGAGGCGATGGAAGCGGTATGCGCGGCTTTGGACGGCGAGCCGACAGCGGTGGAGGGACCCATCGCCTCGGTAGTACGCAAACTGTGTCGAGAACGGCGTCGCGCGCTTTCTAGTCAGGGCAAAATGGCATTGAGCGCTTCGTCTCCAGGTAGCAAACGCAGCAACCGCAGCGGATTGAGTGGGCGTGACGTGGCTCGATCTCGCCGCGAAGATCTGTGCCAGCGAGGGCGTGGCGATGGCCCCGCATGCCGACCGGCAGGTAGGGCGCGCCCCAAACCTACTGTTCCCGTTAAAGTGGAGACAGGCACCACGCTGCGCGGCACTGGTGTGACGGGCACTCAGGTAGAGCGTAGCGGCAAGGTGACGGGCAATGAGCCGGGTAGTTGCCGCGCCATCACTGGCACCGAATATATCGGTGCTGAACAGTATGGCGAATTGTGTGCCATGGTGCCGGAGCCTGCACCCGCCAAGATCAGCATCAGTAACACCAGCCGCGGTCAGCGTGTGAGCGGCACGGAAGTCGGCCTCAGCGTAAAAGTGACCGGAGACGAACACGGTGTGTGCAAGACGGTGACCGGTATCGAATATCTCAGTGCAGACCACTTCGAGTCTTTCTGCGGGACCAAGTCCGCACATGTCCCCGCCAAGGTGAGTGTCGTGACGACTGAAGCGGGGCAATCGGTAAGCGGTGCTGAAGTCGGGCGCAGCGCGAAAATGACGGGTGATGAAGCTGGTGCCTACAGCAAGCTTACCGGCAGTCAGTATATTCGGCCTGATCTACCTGCCAGCCTGTATGGCAGCCGCGCACCGCGCAAAGTGAGCGTGATGAGCACGGTGAAAGAGCACACCGTAACCGGCAGCGAAGTGGGCCGCAGTATAAAAGTGACTGGTGATGAACACGGCGCGTGTACTACGGTGACGGGTACCGAATATGCAGGGCTTGAGCAATACCAAGCGTGCAATCGAGCACCGGTGCCCGTGCCGGAAAAAGTCGGCGTGATGAGCACTTGGCACGGCCAGCCGGTGTCCGGCACCGCGGTCGAGCACAGCAGTAAAGTGACCGGTGATGAATATGGCGGCTGCCAGCCGGTGTCCGGCACCGAATATATCGGCCCAGACCAGTACGCCGCGCTTTGCGATGATGAACACCAAGCTGCCTCTCGTGCCCTGACAGCGGGGCACGGCGCCATGGCTGGCGCGGCGCCAAGCGGTACACGCGTCGCATCCGGCCGCAAAGTGACTGGTGCGGAACGCGGTGAGGCTCTGGTCTTGAGCGGTACGCCGTACTCCAGCCCCCAGCAGCGCGTGCCGCAGCGTGGCATGAACAGCAACCCGCATCCTCTGGCGCGCGCCCCCTTTGATGCGCCTCGCCAGCCCACACAAGTGCTGTCCGCGGCGCGTGTCCAGGGTGATTTCAGCATTGCCACACCCGCGCGTAGCGCTCAGGGCAGCGACTTAAACCGCATTACGGGCACAGCCTATGGCGCCATAGGGCGCATCACCGGCCCGGTTAATCTGGCCGCTGGCTTGGTATCCGGCACGCCTGAGTTTCGCTATCGGGACGAGGCAGTCAGGGGTGTGCCGATGGCCATGGAACGGGTTCAGGCAGTGGATGCAGCGCGTAGCCGTCTCACCGGCGACGGGCGTGAAGGTGGCTTTGCGATTACCGGCGCGGCATGGCGGAGGAATGAAAGCGTGACCGGCACCGAGGGTGTCTCCACGCGGCGCAATCCCACTTTGCGCGGTGACCAGCGCGGTATCGCGATGGGTGCTGCGCAGAACAAGGATCGCGAACGCCCCGAAGTACCGGTCAGCAAGATCACCGGTAGCAGCGGTAATGACGTCAACGGATCCGCCATCACCTATTCCGGCGGCGCGCGGGGATAGATGGAAAACCAGACCGAGCCATCTATAACGGATAGACAGAGATGAATACGAGAAACCGTCCTGGGCGTAGCATCAGCCCGCTGTCTGGAGCACCTCGCCCGCCATACGGCTTAGGTACGCCTGACGGCGCTCTGCAGGCACGCCCCGGTCAGCCAGTATTCCCAGCGCAGCGCGCAGCACCCCGCATTGGAGTAACGGCGCCGGCGGCCAATCCGGCGTGTTTGACCGACAGCGGCCGGCCGTGCCGTCATCCACTCACCAATGTAGCGGAAAACCAGCGCCTGCTGGCGCACGAGCAGGCCGTGAAGGGACGCTTCGATGCCATTGTGCCAGTGCTGAGGCGGATTGTTGGGCTGCAGCATGAACCCGATTTTATCGAACGCGCGCAGGCCGTCGCCCGCGAACAGCTGGGCTTCGACTTGCCCGCCAGAATTCTGGAGGACGCCTGGATCGGCAGTCTGGACATGCGTGCCCTGTATGGTGAGAGCGTAATGCGGACCTTGCGCCTGATGGCGGAGCAAGCGCGCGCGGCCAGAACCCAACAAGCGGGAGATGACGTGGTGTCATTTTTTCTCGACTGCGGCTTCCACGCGGTGGACATCACGCCATGTTCGGACGGACGTTTGAAGGGTCTGGTTCGTTACATCCTGCGCTTACCAGACACCGCAGTGCGCAGCCTTAAGGCCTACGCCGGTGCCATGTTTGACGTGGAGGCCAACGTCAAGCGCTGGATCGAAACCGAACTGATGCGCTATCGCGAAGGTCGTCCGGTGGCTGCCGACGCGGGTACACGTTACCTCAAGGTCGCTGTGTATCACTGGAGCAGTTCCGATCCGACCCATGAAGGCTGTGCCGCCCACGCTAGCAACGAGCGCCAGGCTGCGGAAGGTGCCCTGCAGCGCCTGCGTGAATTCCGTCAGGCAATCGAAAACAGTTTTTGTTGTGGGGCCTCGGTGGACACGCTGCTGATCGGAGTGGATACCGACACCGACGCGATCAAGGTGCATGTACCCGATGCGGATGGGGAGATGAGTCTGTACCGGGCGGTGGACAACCTGGAGCTGTATCGGCAGACCGTCGGTGACGAACAGAACGACGCTCGGATCAAGGTGTATCAGGCGATTCAGGGAACCAGCGCCGCCACCGGCTGGGGTGTGGGCAGGGGTGAGCCGCACGAGGGGATGCGGCGATTGATTGCGACGTTATTGATCAACAATCTATCGCAGATCGAGTATGTATGCGGCACGTGGGGTGGTCGCTATCCGGACATCGGTCATGCCGAGCGTTTCATCAGCGTGGGCGACGGTTTCGAGGAGTTTCAATTGCGCAACTTGGCTTATTTCGCCCACCTGCACACGGTGGAGGAAGGGGCGCCGGACATTGACGTGGGCATCAAGATTTTCAATAGGTTGAATCTAATGCATGGATTACCGGTGCCGCTGGCGGTTCACTTCCGCTACGACGGCCGGGTACCGAGCAGTCGTGAACGCACTGTAGAGCGTTGCCGGCGGGTCAAAGCGGCGATTGAGTCACGCTACGCAGATCTGGCGCAAAAGGGTTTGCTGGTATGCACCATGACCGTACAGGACGCTCGCTCCGGCAGTCCGATCGAGTCGGTGGCAACTTATAACGGAAGCGACGCGGGATGAAGATTTGCGAAGTGGAAAGAACGCTGGTTTCGACCAACCGTATCAAGGAACTTGGGCATCGTCCGCTGCTGGTGGTGAGGGAAAAGGCAGGGGGGGCACGTCAGGTAGCGGTCGATATGATCGGCTGCGTCCCTGGTGACTGGGTGATCTGTGTGGGTTCTTCTGCGGCGCGCGAGGCAGCGGGTAGCAAGGATTACCCCAGCGATCTCACCATCGTCGGCATCATTGATCACTGGATGGGAGAGTGATGGATATCATGCGAGTGGTGTCTGATTTGGTGGCGACGCGCCGCATCCCGGGGCTGAAGAACTCTTCGCTCAGAGTGCTCGCCGATGCCAAAGGAAAACTGAACGTGGCGTGCGATCCAGTGGGTGTGCCTCCCGGGAAATGGGTTATTACCGTAAGTGGTTCGGCGGCGCGTTATGCAGCGGGCAATTACAAGATTCTGACCGACCTGACCATCGCCGGGATTATTGACGGATTGGATGATGGAGAAGTTCGAGCTGATAAGTAGCAATTTTTTAAACGCATCTGACGAAGGAGTGTTGAAATGGCGAATGTAACGGGTATTGCACTGGGCATGATCGAGACCCGGGGTTTGGTGCCGGCGATCGAGGCGGCGGACGCGATGACCAAGGCGGCGGAAGTACGTCTGGTGGGTCGCCAATTTGTGGGCGGCGGTTACGTCACGGTGCTGGTGCGTGGCGAGACCGGGGCAGTGAATGCAGCGGTGCGCGCCGGGGCGGATGCCTGCGAACGCGTCGGTGACGGCTTGGTGGCGGCGCACATCATCGCCCGCGTGCATTCCGAAGTGGAAAACATCCTGCCCAGCAGTCCCGACGTCGGCGTAGGTGGCCGCGATGGTGAAGTCAGCTAAGCCTGTTGGTGAGGTTTGGCTAAGGAGTTGCCATGCATTCAGATCCACGTTTGACCGGATATCTGACGCGCGCCCTCGGCCACGAACTGGCGGCGGTGCAACAATATCTGTTGCAGGCCACGTTGGCTGGCCTGTGGGGCTTGTCGAACATCAGCGCGCGCTTGCGTGAGGATGTGAACGAGGAGCTCGTGCATGCCGAACGGCTGATGGCGCGCATGTTGGTGTTGGGTATCCCTTCCAATGGCATCCAACTGCCGCCCATCCGTCCGGGACGCACCCTGGAGGAGATGGTGCTGATTGACCGCGACCTGGAGATCGAAGCGGTTCGCTTGTACGAGGAAGCGGCCCACTACTGCGCCAGGATGCGTGATGGCGAGACGCAAACTTTGTTCGGAGGTCTGCTGCAAGATGAGATTGGTCACTTGCGCGAGTTGGATCGAATGCTAACGGAAAGTCACCAAGGAGCGACGCCATGAGCAATGCCACTGACCCGAAGGCGGACCCTTCCGCGCCACAGGAACGTCCGTCTACGCTGAACCGGCGCTTTGACTTCGGCAGCTACACCGAGATGCGGTATTTTCTAAATCATCTGGCGGACTTGTCCAAGCGTGAGGAATACTACCCGAACGTGAGTTTCGGTAAAACCTACGTCAACGTCAGCATTGATGGTGAAGGGCAGGCTGTGCTGAGCGAACGCAAATCCATTTTTCTCTCCGAGATGGATGCGCTGGCCACAGTGGACAAGGCGTAGGCTCGATGGGCCGGCAGCAGCGGACAACCATGGATGACAAGATCATCGCGGTAATCAACCAGAAGGGTGGCACTGGCAAGACCACCCTGGCGCTGAATCTGGCGGCGGGCTTGGCGCAACGCGCTTCCACTCACTTGGTGGACGCCGACCCCCAGCGCTCCATCAGCCAGTGGGTTGAAATGGCACCTGACGGTGCCAGCCTGCCGCCGGTGGCATCGCTTGGCAGCGACCCTTTTGCCACGATTGTGCAACTGGCGCGCACCCACCGTTATGTGGTTGTGGACTGCCCGCCTGCGGTGCAGGGTGAGGTGGTTGCCGCGGTGATGCGCTCGGTTCATGTGGTGTTGATTCCAGTGCTTCCCTCGCCGGTTGATCTGTGGGCGAGCGTAGCCATGGCGGCGGCGGTGGGCGGGGCCAGGCAGCTCAACCCCGGCTTGCGCGCCTGTCTAGTGCTGAATCAAATGGAATCGCGCAATGCCCTGTCCCGTGATCTGCGCGATGCTGTGGCGGAGTTCGACGTGCCGGTATTGCAAGCTTGCATGCAGCGGCGTGCGGCTTATCGCAGCGCCGCGGTGGAAGGGACGAGCGTCTACGGACTGGGCAAACGCGCCCAAACTGCCGTGGCGGACATAGAAGCGATTATTGAGGAGGTCTTATGTCTGTGAACAAGATAGGATCAAAACTTGCGCACGGTGTGCGTCAGGTCAAATCGCAACAGATCAAGCCCGGGCAGCCGGAAGCGGACAAACCTGAGGCACTGCCCGCATCCGCGCCAGCCGACGATGTCGCCAATAAATCGGACCCAGTGCCAGTGGTTAAGCCTTCGGCGTCCCGACCTGCACAGCAGGCAGATCAATCTGGCGGCGAACAGGCGCTCAAGGCCGTTGGCAAACTGCACCCGCGCCGAGTCTGGCCTGATTAGGCCCATCGTTCCCGCTAATAGAGGAGTTAAAAAATGCAAACAGCCATCGAGCAGTACCTCATTCGTAGTGCCCCTTATTATCGTACTGTAGCCGACGAAGTCGAGCTCTACGAGGCCGCCT
>NZ_JBYCKR010000049.1:0-2622 GCF_057473505.1 Acidithiobacillus sp. TH-A35
ACTTCCAATACCGCACGGGGGAACTCGGGCATTTCGTCCAGGAAAAGAATACCGTGGTGCGCCAGGCTGATTTCGCCGGGACGCGGGTGCGAACCCCCGCCCACCAGTGCCGCTGAAGAGGCACTATGGTGGGGGCTACGGAACGGGCGTCTACCCCAATGGCGAATATCAAAGCCGCTTCCTTGCAGGCTGTGGATGGCGGCTACTTCCAGTGCCTCGCTGCGGCGCAGAGGGGGCAGTAAACCGGGCAGCCGCGCCGCCAGCATGCTTTTGCCGGTGCCCGGCGGGCCGGACAGGAGCAGGTGATGGCCGCCTACCGCTGCGACAATCAGCGCCCGCTTGGTCGATTCCTGACCGCGTACGTCACGCATATCGGGGTAGGGAATGGCGGATTCCTGGGCCTCCGCATCGGAGATGACCTCGGGCAGGCGATCCGTGCCGCGCAGGTGGGCGACGGCTTCTGCCAGATTCGCGCAGGCAAAGACTGAGGTGCTTTGGGCGAAAGCGGCTTCCTGGGCATTGCCTTGCGGCACCAGAATGGCACGATGGGCTTGTCCCGCTGCCAGTGTGCTGGAGAGCGTGCCCGTCACCGGACGCAGGCTGCCGTCCAGCGCGAGTTCGCCAATCATCTCCAGTTTTTCCAGTGCGGTCGCAGGAAGTTGCCCGCTGGCGGCGAGAATACCGATAGCCATGGGCAGATCGAAGCGGCCACCTTCTTTGGGCAGGTCAGCGGGGGCCAGGTTGACGACCATACGCCGCGCCGGGAACTCAAAGCCACTGTTCTGAATAGCCGAGCGCACCCGGTCCCGGGCTTCCTTGACCGCCGTTTCGGCGAGGCCGACGACAGCAAAGGTAGGCAGCCCGGGACCAAGATCGCATTCCACGGTGACGCCCGCCGCCTGCACTCCGGTAAGGGCACGGCTATGGACTATCGCCAGCGGCAACGCTCAGTCCTTGCTGGCGTCTTCGTCTACAGTAGCCTTGGGTGCCAGGGCATCGACGCGATCTTCCAGCACAGCGACCCGCGCGGCGAGGCGGGAGAGCAGTTCCTGCTGCACATCAAATTCATCACGAGTGACGAGATCCAGGCGATCCAGCGCATTGGAGAGCATGGCGCGCGCCTGTTTGTCTACATCTTCCTTGACCGTCCCTAAACGGGCGATGGTGTCGCCAATGGCGGCGGCGATATCGTCAGCAATACGGTGTTGCATCTACAGTCTCCTTAAAGGCCCATGGCCTGACGGATGAGAAAACGTTTGACCGGAGCGATCGCCCCCGTCCCCAGCATCCCCAAGTCGCGCAACCGGGCGAGACCGCGGCTGTGGTTGGAGAAAAGATGACTGAGGGCGCCGCAAGTCAGTACGGTGACGAGATTATCAGGCCGCCGCGCACTTTGATAGCGACGCAGCACGGCGGCTTCTCCCCAGTCCTCATGATGTTGGCGGGCTGCGGTAATGACCTTCATCAGTTGTTCAGCATCACGAAATCCCAGATTCACCCCCAGGCCGGCCAGCGGATGGACGCCATGGGCGGTATCCCCCAGCAACACGCTGCGTTCACCGACGTAACGGCTGCTGTGCAGGCCCGCGAGCGGATAACTGCCGCGTCGTCCGATGTGTTGGAAATGTCCCAGTTGCGGCCCGAAGGCCTGGTACAGTTCGTGGAGAAACCGGGCATCATCCAAGGTCATCAGATGCCGCGCACGGGCATGTTTTGCGCTCCAGACGATGGAGGCGCGGGCTTTACCATCGGCATCGTCGCTCAAGGGCAATACTGCCAACGGGCCGGTGGGGAGGAAGCGCTGATAGGCGACGTGGCGATGGGGTTTTTCAATCCAGACCGTGGCGGTAATGGCATCCTGCCCATAATCTTCCCGGAAAACCGGTGCCTGAATGAGCGTTTTGCGCAAAGACGACTGCCGACCCTCCGCAATAGCCAGCAAAGTGCCGTGAGACTCCGTCCCCGAGGCATCGGCGGCGTACATGGCTTTGCTGTCGGCAAAGGCACTGGTGATTTCCCGTCCGTAATGAATGTGTAGCCCGGCATCTTCCAGCGCAGCGTGCAGGGCTTGTTCCAGGCGACGATTCTCGACAATATGCCCGAGCCGATCTTCTCCACCTTCTTCGGCATCCAGATGAATACTGCCCGAGCCTTCCCCATCCCAGACCCGCATGCGTTCCACGGCACTGCCCAGCAACGCGAGATCGATGCCCAGGCTGGCCAGAAAACGTCCGGACCCGGTGGCGATTAAACTGGCGCGATCAAAGGGATCCGCCGCCGCGCATGCCGCGGCGCTGCGTTTTTCAAATACCGCAACGCGCAACCCCGCCTGTTGGGCTGCCAAGGCGAGGCTGGCACCGACCATGCCGGCGCCGGAAATGATGAGATCGTAGCTGGCGCTAGCCGACATAGGTTCCGCCCACAGCTAAATCCGGGATGGCGCTTTGCGCCGGGAGATGAATGCCAGCCAGCCGCGCCGCGAGTTCCCGCTTCCCCAGCGGTATCTGATCCAGTAGCGCCAGAGCCGCGGCCCGTGCCAGGCGCAGCGGCAGACGCGGGCTGCTGAACAGACGGTTCATCGTCTCGGTAAAGGCGATGGTTTCCAACCGGTCGCGGCGACGG
>NZ_JBYCKR010000050.1:0-10016 GCF_057473505.1 Acidithiobacillus sp. TH-A35
ATAGCCTTCGCGCCGTGCGCAGCGATACAACACACCCCGCCGCATCCGCGCACAAAAACTGCAATAAGAGGGCCGTAGCAGGTGCTTTTGTGCTCGCTCGTAAATATTCTGTCGCTCCAGAAAATACGGAATACCCAGATCCCGCAGATAAGGTACCAGCGGCTGTGGGTCATAATCTGGGCTCATGGGGTCGACGGTGGCCACGCCCAACTCAAAGGGCACAGGGGATTGCCGCTGCATGGCCCGCAGCAGGTGCAACAGGGTCAGCGAGTCTTTCCCGCCGGACAGTCCGAGCAGGATGCGATCTCCAGGCTGAATCATGCGGAAATCGGCAATCGCTCGGCCGATCCGGCGTTGTAAAAGCTTCGGCACCGGCAGCCGGGGCAGTGTCGTCACCATCTCAGCCTTCACGCGTGGATTCCGTCGCGGCCAACTCTTCCACTGTCACGACAGCTGCCCCCAGCTTGCCCACGACGATACCTGCTGCGCGGTTGGCCAGTTCCACTGCACGATCCATCGCCCAGCCCGCCGCGAGTGCCGTCGCCAGGGTTGCGATGACCGTGTCTCCGGCACCGGTCACATCAAAGACTTCCCGGGCCTGAGCCGGATGGTGATAGATGGCATTCTGCATAAAAAGGGTCATCCCTTCTTCGCCGCGCGTTACCAGCAGCGCCTCCAGTTGCAGAGATTCCCGCCACTGCTCGCCCAGTGCGCGGAATTGCGCCTCATTCGCCCAGGTGCCTGCCACTGCCTGAAACTCGCTGAGATTAGGGGTAATAATGGTCGCACCCTGGTAAGGGCGATAATCCCTGCCCTTGGGATCAATCAGCACTGGAATACCCAGACTGCGCCCCAATGCCACCAGATGTTCCACTTCCCGCAAGGCGCCCTTGCCGTAATCGGACAGCAGCAGTGCCTTGGCATGGGTCAACAAGGCCGGCGCCTGCTGACGCAAGGCATCGCTGTGGGCCTGGCTGGGCTGCGCCTCAAAATCCATGCGCAGGAGCTGCTGCTGGTGACCGATGACGCGCAACTTCACCGTCGTTGGACAGGCCTTATCAGGAATCAGCACCGTCTTGACCCCTGCTTCCGTCAGCAGCATACCCAAACGCTCACCCGCTCCGTCATCTCCGACCGGGGCCAGTAAAAGCGCGTGCGCCCCCAAGGCCAGCACATTCAGTGCGACGTTGGCGGCACCGCCGGGACGCTCCTCTTCCCGCCGCACCTGCACCACTGGCACAGGCGCTTCCGGGGAGATACGTTCGACTTTGCCAAACCAGTAACGATCAAGCATCACATCGCCGACAATAGCCACCTGCGCCTGCGCCAGACCGTGCAAATCCCCGGCCATATCAGGGGCGTCCGATGGCATGGTAAGTAAAACCTTCAGCACGCACAGTCGTCGGGTCATAAATATTGCGCCCATCGACAACCAAGGACTGGCGGAGGAGGCTGCGCATCCGCGCAAAATCGGGGCTACGGAATTGCTGCCACTCGGTACAGATCACCAGTGCATCGGCCTCCTTACAGGCCACATAGGGGTCCGGACAAAGCTGTAACGCGCACTGCCCACCATAAAGTCGCCGTGCCTCATCCATGGCCGCCGGATCAAAAGCCTGCACGTGCGCACCGCGTCGCCACAAGGCTTCCATGAGCACCCGGCTGGGAGCCTCGCGCATATCATCGGTATTGGGTTTGAAAGCGAGGCCCCAAACGGCAATGGTCTTGCCCGTAAGATCCTCGCCCAAAGCCCGCACCACTTTCTGCTCCAGGAGACCTTTCTGGCGATTATTCACCTTCTCCACCGCCGCCAGTAGGGGTGCATCAAAATCATATTGTCGGGCATTGTATTCCAGCGCCCGTACATCCTTCGGAAAACAGGACCCGCCATAGCCGCAACCCGGATATATGAAGGCGTGGCCGATGCGGGGATCGGCACCGATGCCGCGTCGCACCTGCTCGATATCCGCCCCCATCCGCTCCGCCAGACCCGCCAGCTCGTTCATCAGCGAAATTTTGGTGGCGAGCATGACATTGGCGGCATATTTGGTCAGCTCCGCGGAAGGCGGGTCCATGACAATCAGGCGATCATGATTGCGGTTGAAGGGGGCATAGAGAGCGCGCATCCGCTCCGCTGCCGCCCCGTCATCCGTGCCAATGATAATCCGGTCCGGCTTCATAAAGTCTGCCACGGCGGCGCCTTCTTTCAGAAACTCGGGATTGGCGACCACATCAAAAGCGATATCCGTCGCCCGCTCCTGCAAAGCCAGAGCAATTCCAGTGCGCACTTTTTGCGCCGTGCCTATCGGCACCGTGGATTTATTGATCACAGTGACCGGACGTTGCAAATGTTTACCAATATCACCCGCCACTGCCAGCACATGGCGCAAATCGGCAGAGCCATCTTCATCGGGCGGCGTCCCCACGGCAATAAAGAGGAAATCCCCATGGGTCACGCCCTCAGCAATATCCGTAGTGAAGCGCAAGTGCCCACTGGCAATGCCTTCCTGCACGATGGCGGGCAAATCAGGCTCGTGGATGGGCACCTCACCGGCCCGCAGTCGCGCGACCTTGTCGGCATCCACATCCACACACAGCACCTGGTTACCCACCTGCGCCAGACAGGCACCCGTGACTAGCCCCACGTATCCGGTCCCCACCACTGTCACTTTCATCGCCTACTGCTCCCTTTGTTCCAGCACCACGACCGCCAGGGCATAGCAGCGTTCATCGCTGATGGACAGCCAACTGTGCACACCATCGCCAAGCCCCCGTAAGAGCTGCTGCGCGCGGCCGCCCAGCACCAGTTGCGGACGCCCGGCCGGGTCGTGGCCCACCTGCACATCCATCCAGCGCATTCCATCACTCATGCCGCTGCCTAGGGCTTTAAACGTTGCTTCCTTAGCCGCGAAGCGCCGAGCCAGGAAAGCGGCGCCGGCGACAGCCTCCCTCGGCATTTCCGCAGCCTCCAAAGGCCCCAGCAGACGCTCGGCCAAACGCCCCCCGAAGCGGGCATGGAGACGGGCCATCCGCTCTACAGCGACAATATCGGTCCCCATACCCACAATCATCCCCGGGCCTCCAGCATGAGGCGTTTCATATCCGCCACCGCCGTCGCCATACCAACAAACAGTGCGTGGGCAACGATGGCATGGCCGATATTCAACTCGCGGATATGGGGAATCGCTGCCACTGCCTGCACATTGTGGTAGTCGAGACCATGCCCGGCATTCACCTGCAGGCCGAGGCTATCGGCAAAGCTTACCGCACTGGTGATCAGGCCCAGTTCTTCTGCACGCGCCGCCGCATCAGCGGCATTGGCATAGCGGCCCGTATGCAGCTCGACCACGGGCGCTCCGGTTTCCATCGCCGCCTCTAACTGAAAGGGATCAGGGTCAATGAACAACGACACCCGGATCCTGGCAGCGGCCAGACGCTGACAAACCTCTTTGATACGCGGCAACTGTCCGGCCACGTCAAGTCCGCCTTCGGTGGTCAGCTCCGCCCGACGTTCCGGCACCAAACAGCAATCACTGGGGGCCAGACGTTCTGCCACGCGCAGGGCGCCTTCTTCTACCGCCATTTCCAGATTGAGGCGGGTACGCAGGGTCTGGCTGAGAATTTCCACATCCCGTTCCAGGATATGCCGACGATCCTCACGCAAATGCGTGGTAATGGCATCAGCGCCGGCGCGCTCCGCCACAAAGGCCGCCTCCACCGGGTCCGGATAACGGGTGCCGCGCGCCTGCCGCAACGTGGCAACGTGATCAATATTCACCCCCAAAGCAATCATTCGCCGTGCTCCTCTCTCCGTATCGTCGACGTGGGCTGTGTTCTGCGCAAGTATGCCGCAAGGAGGCGGCGGCTCTCCAGTGGGCGCCCGCCCAGATGGACTTGTAACTCCTGCTCCAAACAGCGCCGCAAAGAGGGCCCCAAGCCTCCCGCATTTCGTGTCTGCATCGCCCCCCGCAACCAACCCAAAGCAGCCGCCTCTAAGGTCACTACCGCGGCATCCGGTGCATGTGCCGGACAGAATACCCCGCGTGCTGCCTGGTAAAACCAATGTTCTGAAAGTGCAGGATCAAGAGATCGACCACACTCCGCGCAGCGTTCCAGGTCGGGTGCCCAACCCAGGTTTTCCAGCAGGCGCCGCTTGAAGCGCCGCAAATACCAACTCTCACCGGGTTCACCGCGTAATACCCTGATCGTTTCTTCATACACCGGAAAGAGCGCAGGAAAGGGGTCGCCACGCTGCGTGAGTCTTAATAGCAGTTCGTTGATATAAAAAAGACTGAGGCCTTGCAGGGCATCCAGTGGCAGCGCCGGCCCAAGCTCTTCCGCCTGCGCCAGCACCGGTAACTCACCCCGCCCCAGCCAACGCACCCATAAGGGGCGCCCCGCCTCAATCCGCGCCAGCGGAGAGCGGGCGCGCCGGGCACCTTTGGCCAATACCCCCAGCCGACCTTGTGTCTGCGTAAACAGTTCGACTACCAGACTGGTATCCCCGTAAGGGTAGCGATGCAAGACCCAGGCGCGATCACCGGCCTCAGTCGTCATACCCCAGCTCGCGCAGGATATTGCGGTCTTCCGACCACTGTTCCTTTTGCTTGACCCACAAGCCCAACCAGACCCGCTCTTCGGTCAACCGCTGCAACGCCTCCCGCGCCCGGCTGCCAATCACCCGCAACCGGCTGCCGCCGTCACCTAAAATAATGGCTTTCTGCCCCGGTCGTCGACAATAAATAGTCGCCTCGATGCGCTGCTGACCGCCTTCCACCTGATAGCTTTCAATGACAACCGCTGTATCGTAGGGCAGTTCGGCACCCAGTTGCCGGAATATTTGCTCGCGGATGATTTCTGCCGCCATAAACCGCAGGTTGCGATCAGTGACCTGATCCTCCGGGAAAGACGCCGGTGCCGGCGGTAACAAGGGCACCAGCACGTCGGCCAGACGCTCCACATCAGCCGCCTTGCGCGCCGACAGCGGTATGACCGCCGCGAATTCTCCACGCTCCGCCAACGTTTGCAAATAGGGAAACAGCCGCGCCTTGGCCGTCACCCGATCCACTTTGTTGACCACAGCCACCAGCGGAATACCGACCCGCTGTAACCAGCGCAAGGCCTCCGCATCATCATGGGTCCAGAGCAGTGCTTCTACCACCAGCACGCCCAGATCCGCAGACTCCAGCGCACCTCGGGTAGCCCGCAGCAGATGCCGGTTCAGACTGCGATAACCGCTATGCACGCCCGGCGTATCCAGAAACAGCAGTTGCCCATCGGGTCGGCTGAGAATCCCGAGAATCTGATCACGCGTTGTCTGCGGCCGCGGCGCAGTGATGCTGATTTTCTGCCCAACCAGATGGTTCAGTAGGGTAGATTTACCGACGTTAGGGCGCCCGAGCAGCGCCACATGCCCGCTGCGATACCCTTCGTCAGGAACAACAACATCCATAACATCATCCACGCACGGCCCCCTGCAGTTGTGCCAGCATCAGCGCCGCGGCCTGCTGTTCTGCTTTCCGCCGACTGCCATCCTCCGCTTCGGTAGCTTCGGCGCCCGGCACACTACAACGCGCCACAAAACGTCGCTCATGGGCCTGTCCTTTTTCTTCCACCATCGTATAGATGGGAAGAGGACGTCCCTGCCCCTGCAGGAATTCCTGCAACTGCGTTTTGGGATCACGCAACTCTTCACCACCCAGATGATCGGTCATCAGGGGTTCAACCAGTTGCGCGACAATACCTTCTGCCGCCGCAAAGCCGCCATCAAGAAAGGCCGCGCCAATCACCGCCTCCAGAGCATCGGCACGGATGGAGTCGCGCCGCGCGCCGCCGCTGCGTATTTCTCCGGGACCGAGGATCAGGGAATCGGCCAGGGCGATCTTTCCGGCAATCTCCGCCAGGGTTTCCTCACGAACCAGCCGCGCCCGCATCCGCGACAGGTCCCCTTCACTTACCTTGGGAAAGCGGGCAAAGAGCTTCGCTGCCACTACAAAATTCAACGCCGCGTCACCCAGAAACTCCAGCCGTTCATTATGCTGGGCACCCGCACTCCGATGCGTCAGCGCCTGCAATAGCAAGGATTGCTCGCGAAAATGATAGCCGACCGACTGTTGCAGCCCTTCTAAGACACCCATAAATGCAGACTCAGTAATCCAAAAGTGTGAAAGGAAAAATTATATCATAGATGGAAAAGCCTTTTTCAATGTCCTACGGCTTCAAAATGAAGCAGCAGACTGATATTGGCTATCAAAGGCACAATCTTGTCATAACTGATGGTAATCAACGCCGGTCCGATACCACTTTTCTCGATCTGGATGTCCTTCTGCGGGATATTGATCATGGCCACCCCTAGTCTACTGTTCAGGTTATGGCGAATTTGTGATGCAGACTCTTCCGGCCCAGACTGTTGTGCCTGCTGGCTAACGATATTCTTCAAAGACCAGTAATCATAGTAGGACGGCATCACCTTCACCACAAAGGCGACAAGAAACACGAGGATCAACAGCCAGAAAATCACACCGATGAACGAGACGCCTGCCTCCCCGGAATGCCGGGGCATTATGGATCGCGTGCCTTGGGCACGCGGGCCAAAGGCTTTCTTTATGATCAGGGTATTTAGAATCGATTTGCGCATTCCGAGCCCTCCTGGAGCCTGGATTCATCTGTACCTCTTATTTAGTCCTGAATAATGATTTTGCAAGTGCGGCACGCAAATTCAGGATGCCCCATCTAATGAACGACCAATCTGCTTCCAGCGGATAGACCAGTCCTCGGCATTCCAGGAGAACCACACAAACATCGCCTTCCCGACGATATTGCGCTCTGGCACCACGCCCCAGAAACGGCTGTCATTACTATTATCCCGGTCATCGCCCATCATAAAATAGGAATGGGGCGGCACCTTGTATGGCCCGAAATTCATCTGGGCTTCCGGCGTATCAAATTCGATAATATGGAACTTGTGACCCCCGAGCTCCTGCTCATATTCTTTGGTGGGAATCACCATGCCTTCGGCGCCCTGCCCCTCGGGCTTATAATTAAAGGCTCTGATAAATTTTTGTGGCACCAGTTTGTTGTTGATGTAGAGTGCATCTCCCTTCACCTCAATCGTGTCGCCCGGCAGGCCGATGACCCGCTTGATGTAGTCGACACGCGGATTTTTGGGATAACGGAACACCATGACGTCACCAGCCTCTACCGGGCTGCCCTGGGTAATGGGTGTGTGAATCAAGGGTAGCCGCAATCCCCATTGGAATTTGTTGACCAACACAAAGTCCCCCACCCGCAAGGTCGGAATCATGGACCCGGAGGGTATCTGAAAGGGCTCAAACAAAAAGGCGCGGATCAGAAAAACGATAAGCAATACCGGAAAAAAACTCCGGGCATACTCGACAACAACGGACTCTCTGGCTTCGGCAGGCCGCTTCTTTCGCAAAAACAGGAGATCCACCAGCCAGATCAGGCCGGAAAGCACAACCGCCAGAAACAACCCCAGGGTAAAATCCATCAGTGCCTATCCTTCACTCTGTGCATAACCAAAATCAGCCTCCACATAATTTCCGCAGAGCGCGTTTTATCTCTTGTCACTTTTCAGCACTGCCAGAAAAGCTTCCTGAGGAATCTCCACATGACCGATCTGCTTCATGCGTTTTTTGCCCTCTTTCTGCTTCTCCAGCAATTTACGTTTGCGCGAAATGTCACCGCCATAACACTTGGCCAGCACATTCTTGCGCATGGCTTTGACCGACTCCCGGGCGATGACTTTGGCCCCTATGGCGGCCTGAATAGCCACCTCGAACATCTGCCGGGGAATCAGATCACGTAAACGGGCCACCAGTTCCCGTCCGCGCCGTTCGGACACATCGCGGTGCACAATCCAGGACAGCGCATCCAGCTTTTCACCATTGATGAGGATGTCCATTTTCACCAGCGGCCCGCTCTCGAAACGCGCAAATTCATAATCCATGGAGGCGTAGCCCCGACTCACCGATTTGAGACGGTCAAAAAAATCTAGGACGACTTCGTTGTGCGGCAACTCATAGCGCAGCATCACCTGTCCGCCGGTGAACTGCATATTCTTTTGCCGCCCGCGCCGCTCTTCGCAGAGGGCAATCACCGGCCCAAGATAGCTTTCTGGCACCAGGATATTGGCCGTAATCACCGGCTCGCGAATATCCGCAATTTTTTGTGCCGGCGGCAACTCGGCAGGGTTGGAAATTTTCAGCACCTGCCCATCCGTAGTAACCACCTCATAGATCACGGTAGGTGCGGTACTGATCAGCTCAAGCTGATACTCGCGTTCCAGGCGCTCCTGCACGATTTCCATGTGCAACAGTCCTAAAAATCCGCAACGGAAACCAAAACCCAGGGCTTGTGAAGTCTCTGGCTCAAACTGCAATGCCGCATCATTCAGCCGCAATTTCTGCAGCGCCTCGCGAAAATTTTCATAGTCCGCCGAGTCCACGGGATAAAGCCCGGTGAACACCTGCGGCTGCACCTCGCGAAAACCCGGCAGCGGCGCACTTGCGGGGCGGTCCTGCTCCGTCAGCGTGTCTCCCACCCGGGCGCCTTCAATGGTCCGCACGCCTGCAATGACAAAGCCCACCGCACCGGTCTCCAGAGCCGGAACTGTCAGGGATTTTGGGGTAAAAACACCAACTTTTTCGACCACATAAGATTTCTGCCCCGCCATCGTCAGGATACGCTGGCCCGGACGGACCGAACCATTCATCACCCGCACCAAAACCACGGTCCCCAGGTAATTATCGAACCAGGAGTCGATGATGAGGGCTTGTAACGGTGCGTCCGGATCGCCTTGGGGCGGCGGGATACGCTCCACCACCCGCTCCAGAATCTCTCGAATACCGATGCCCTCTTTGGCACTGGCCTCTACGGCGTCGTCAGCGGGCAGCCCGACAATTTCTTCAATCTCCCGGCGCACCCGCTCCGGATCGGCAGCCGGCAAATCAATCTTGTTCAGGACGGGTAGAATCTCCAGATCGTGTTCGAGCGCCGTATAACAGTTGGCCACACTTTGCGCCTCCACGCCCTGCGAAGCATCCACGACCAGCAAAGCCCCCTCACAGGCGGCCAGAGAACGGCTGACCTCGTAAGAAAAATCCACATGGCCCGGCGTATCAATGAGATTGAATTGGTACTCCTGCCCATCTGCGGCACGAAACTGCAAGCGCACACTCTGTGCCTTGATGGTGATTCCACGTTCCCGTTCGATGTCCATGGTATCCAGCACCTGGCTGGACATTTCCCGCTCGGTCAGCGCCCCGCAAAGACGGATAAACTGATCCGCCAGCGTGGATTTGCCGTGATCCACATGGGCGATAATAGAAAAATTACGAATATGTTGCTGTTCAGTCATATGACCTATCAATTCATGGGCGCCTGGCGGCCATTACCGCCGCGTCAGACACCATAACAAAAAGGGCTGGTATAAACACCCAGCCCTTCGCGGCTATCACCTGCATCAATGCGGCAGCGAAAGTACCAGATAAAAACTCCCTTCACCGCGCCGCACCAGCACCGGTATCGGCTGACCTGCCGGCAACACCGCCACCAGCTTCTGCAAATCGGCAGCATTGGCAATCTGCTGTTGTGCTACCTGCAGAATCACATCGCCGGGACGAATGCCAGCTTCCGCTGCCGGACCTACACCAACGCCGAGGACGAGAACGCCGGTATTCACATTCAGTTGCTTACGTGCTTCCGCCGTCAGCGGACCCACCTGCACGTTCAGTCGTTTGATTTCGCCCTTCTGCGCCGGGCTGCCGGGCGCGGTGGATTCCGCTGCATTCTCCAGATTACCGGGCAGACTCTCTACCACGATGTTGAGGGTCATGGCTTTGCCATCACGGATGACACCCAACTTCGCCTTGAAGCCCGCGGGTAATGCCCCCACCAGCGGCGGCAACTGACCCGAGTTGTAGATAGGTTGGCCACCAAAGGAAACGATGACATCCCCTGGTCGTAGCCCTGCCTTGGCGGCCGGACCATCAGGT
>NZ_JBYCKR010000051.1:0-6490 GCF_057473505.1 Acidithiobacillus sp. TH-A35
CGCTTATCGGGGTCCCGGCTTTTTTAGCTTGACAAGACGGAAGGTGGCCAGAAGAATATCAGTGAACATTCTCGCTGGTCTTTTTTGAGAAACATCCGATTTGCCGCCCTCTGCTGGGTTGGCCTGCTCGCTGTTCGCACACAGGTAAATTTTTCATGGGTCATGAATTCTTCCCGAGCATTGAGACCTTAGCAAAGAGGTCCTGGTGACTGCACAACGCATTGATGGCAAAGCCATAGCTAAAAAAATACAGGCGGATGTCACCCATCGCAGTCAGGCTTTTCTCCAGCGTTATGGACGCTCCCCTGGTCTTGCGGTAGTACTGGTCGGGGCCGATCCTGCGTCTCAGGTCTATGTGCAGAAAAAGCGGGATACCTGTGCTTCAGTGGGCATCCGCTCTTTTTCTGCCAATCTTCCTGCAGACAGCACGCCACAACAACTTCTGTCTCATATTACCGAACTAAACGCTAATAATGCCGTGGATGGCATCCTGGTACAGTTGCCCCTTCCGTCGCACTTTGATCCTGAAGAAATCATTGAGGCCATTGCCGTCGAAAAGGATGTCGATGGTTTTCACCCCTATAATGTAGGCCGCCTTGCGCTGCGCGCGCCACTGCTGCGCTCCTGTACGCCCGCCGGTATCATGACCTTGCTTCAGGAAACCGGCATAAAGGTCAGGGGGAAAGAAGCGGTGATTGTCGGCGCATCCAATATTGTCGGGCGGCCCATGGCGCTGGAACTCCTCCTGGCCGGGGCGACGGTGACCGTCTGCCACCGCTTCACCCGCGATCTCGCAGCCCATGTGGGACGCGCCGAACTGCTCGTCGCGGCGGCAGGTAAACCGGGACTGATACCCGGCGAGTGGATTCGTGAGGGAGCAGTGGTCATTGATGTAGGAATTAACCGTCTTCCGGATGGGCGTCTCACCGGCGATGTGGACTTTGCTGGTGCGGAGCAACGTGCGGCGTGGATCACTCCGGTCCCCGGTGGGGTCGGACCCATGACGGTAGTCACACTCTTGCAGAACACCCTGATTGCGGCAGAGCAACGCATGGGGATAAGCACGTGACTGAGACACCTGCCCAGCAAAAATCTGATGCGGCGCCCCCTCTGGACAATCCCGATCTCTATTTCAACCGCGATCTCAGCATCCTCGAATTTAACCGGCGGGTACTCGCACTGGCAGATGATCCACACGTGCCACTGCTGGAGCGTTTACGTTATCTGACCATTGTTTCCAACAATCTGGACGAATTTTTTGAAGTCCGCATGGCAGGGCTTCTGCAGCGGCGCAAATTCGGCGCTGGCCCCTCGGGGCCGGATATGCTCGGACCTAATCTCGAAATTGAAGCAGTGGCCAGAATGGCCCACGAAATTATCTCTGCACAGTATCGCTGCCTGAACCAACGACTGCTACCCGCCCTGGCCAAAGAGAATGTCCGTCTGTTGCGCCGACGCGAGTGGCGGGCAGCGCAAAGACGCTGGATCAGCAGTTATTTTCAGAGTGAAGTCCTGCCTCTGCTCACGCCCCTGAGCCTTGACCCAGCCCATCCCTTTCCCAAGGTACAGAATAAGGGGCTGAATTTCGCCATCGTCCTGGAGGGTCAGGACGCCTATGGGCGGCACAGCCCCATCGCCATTGTGCAGGCGCCGCGGATACTATCGCGTATCATCCAGATTCCAGCGCATCTGGCCGGCCCGCATGATTTCGTGTTTCTCTCTTCTATCATTCACGAGCATGTGCAAACACTCTTTCCGGGCCTGGCCATTCAGGGCTTTTATCAGTTCCGGGTAACCCGCAACAGCGAACTCTTCGTGGATGAGGAGGAGGTGGATAATCTCCTCGATGCGCTCGCTGATGAATTGCCAATGCGCCCTTTTGGCGAGGCAGTACGGCTGGAAGTCGCCAATAACTGTCCGCGCGAGGTGGTCGACTATCTCTTGAAGCATTTTGATCTTGGTGAGGATAATCTTTATTCGCTGCTGGGGCCCGTGAATCTGTCACGGCTGGCAGCCATCATCGACATGGTTCCTCGCCCCGACCTGCTCTTCCCGCCCTTTGTACCCGGCATGCCCTCAGTCTGTATGCGCCCGGAAAACATATTTGCGCAACTCCACGAGGCACCCATTCTCCTCCATCACCCATACCAGAGCTTCAATCCGGTGCTGGATTTTCTCCGCCAGGCGGCCAATGATCCGCAGGTCATCGGTATCAAGCAGACGTTGTACCGCACCACCCCGGACTCTCCTATCATTGATGCACTGATAGAAGCGGCGATGGCGGGCAAACAGGTCACTGCCGTGGTCGAGCTCAAGGCCCGCTTTGACGAAGCCAATAATATCCGGATGGCGGAGCGCCTGGAAGAGGTGGGTGTGCAGGTTGTATACGGCGTGGTCAACCACAAGGTGCATGCCAAGATGATCCTGGTCTTGCGCCGTGAAGAGGATGGTATCCGCCTCTACGGGCATCTGGGTACCGGCAATTATCATCCCCGCAATGCGCGGATTTATACCGATCTCAGCCTGCTCACCGCAAATCCTGATATCACGGCGGACATGAATGACCTGTTCATGCACATCACCGGTATGGGCAAGGCGCCGCAACTCCGTTGCCTGCTGCAAAGTCCCTTTACGATGTTCAGCGGGATACGTGATGCCATTGAGACGGAGACCCGGCACGGCGTGAAAGGCCGCATCATCGCGCGGGTGAATGCGCTGGTCGAGCCAGACCTGATTCGCGCCCTATACCGGGCCTCCCAAGCTGGAGTAGAAATCGACCTGGTGGTACGCGGCGCCTGTGCCTTACGTCCCGGCATACCGGGCGTCTCTGAGCATATCCGGGTACGTTCCATTGTCGGTCGTTTTCTCGAACACAGCCGCGTCTATTACTTCGGGAATGACGGACATTCCAAGCTTTGGATATCCAGTGCCGACTGGATGGGACGCAATCTCTTTCGCCGCCTGGAAGTGGCGGTACCCATTCTCGACCCCGACTTGCGCGCACGCGTACTCAGGGAAACCCTTCAGCTATACTTGGAGGACGATTGTAACGCTTGGGCCATGCGTGCCGATGGTGTCTATGATTTTTTGCGTAAGACCCCGGATGCCACCTGTAAATCGGCTCAGGACCGCTTACTGGAACACTATGAGAGGACTAGTCACCATGTGTGACAGGATTTCGTCGTGATCCGGGTTCTGGTGCTCAACAGTAAGGGGGGTGCCGGAAAAACGACGGTCGCCACCAACCTCGCCAGTTTGCTGGCACTGCGCGGCTCGGTACTTCTCGCTGACCTGGATCCGCAGCACTCGTCCAGCACCTGGGCCGAGCGGCGGTCGGAGCACTTACCAAAGCTGTCCGTCATTGCCGATGCTGACCGGGATTTCCGCGATTATCCGCCGAGTGATTTCATCGTCTTTGATGCCCCTGCTGGTCTGAAAAAAGGGCGCCTGGAAGACATGCTGGACAAGGTGGAGGCGCTGCTGGTACCCATCGGTCCCTCTTCTTTCGATATGGACGCCAGCCGTCTTTTCCTGGAGAAACTGGATGAGATTAAACGTTTTCGTAAGGGTAAAGTGCGCATGGGCGTTATTGCCAACCGCGTGAATGCACGTACCAAGGGTGGACAGCATCTGCAAACGTTTCTGGCAGATTTGCAGTTGCCGGTGGTGGCCACCCTGCGCGATAGCGAGCTTTATGTGCGGGCGGCGCAACTGGGCGCGGGCATAGCGGATTTGCGGGCTGCAGAAACTCGTGCGGAGTTACCGCAATGGGCGCGGATCCTGCGTTTTGTAACGGAGAGGGGACATGGAACAAGAGCTTAAACTACAGATACTCGATCCTTCCCCTGCCGCCTGGGAAAAGATTTGCCAACATCCCCTGCTGGCGCTGGGCACAGCACCCCCCTTGCAGCTTCACGCTCTCTACTATGATAGCCGTGATGGTGTCTTGCAGCGCGCCAGGCTAGCCTACCGCGTGCGTCGGGAAGGGAAAGAGTGGGTAGCCACTCTCAAGGCCGAAGGCCAATCCGCTGGCGGATTGCATCAGCGTCCCGAATGGAACGTCACCGTTTCCTCCGCCAGAGCGGATCTTCGGGTATTTACTGACACGGATGCTGCAGCGTTACTGGCACCCTTTTTGGATTCGGCCATGCAAGTCGTTCTCGAAACCCGTTTTGAACGGCTGGAAAGTCGGGTGGATCGCGCGGATGGCAGCCAGATACTGGTCGCACTGGATCGTGGAGAAATCGTTGCCAACGGCTTGCGCGAACCGATTCTCGAAGTAGAGTTGGAGCTGGTAACAGGAGAGGCTGCCTCGGTATTGGAGATGGGCGCGGAGCTGTGCCGTGATCTGCCACTGCTGCCCGATGGGGAGAGCAAGATGTTCCGGGGCTTGCGTCTCGCCGGACTGATACCGGCCGATGCCAGTGCGATGCGGGACAAAACGCCACCGCTACGCCACCACGAAAACGCCGGGAAGGCACTCAGCCGCCTGCTGATCCAGCAAATTCAGCAGGCACTCACCGCCGCCAGACAGCATTGCGCTGGCAACAGCCCGGAAACCTTTCATCAGTTGCGCAAAACCGTCCGCAGCTTGCGCGCCCTGCTGCGTTTCTGCCGAACCCTGGATCCTGACAAGCGTCTCGGCGGTGCCCGTCAGGAATTGGCGGACTGGTTTCATCAGCAAAATATACGGCGTGACCATGAAGTACTCGCCACTTATTGGGAGGCATTGGCCACCGAAACAGGCACCGAGATACCCCCCCTGCGCAGATGGCTAAGCGCCCAAGCCGAGACCACGCATGCACAGCTCGGCCAGGTCGCCGCCGCGATCCTGAAGCTTTGGGCACTGCTGCTGCGCGCAGCGCTACACAGTGACCAAGACTTACAGGACTACGTGGAAATGCATTTGCGACGTCAGGATCGCCGATTAATGGCTGCGGGAGATGCGGCCAAGACTGCCGCCAGCTTTCACGCCTTGCGCATTCGCATCAAGAACTGGCGCTATGTGATTCTGGTACTTGGCGATATGTGGCCCAGCAAAGACAGCAAAGCACTACTCAAAATGCTTTCCGCCTTGCAGGAAATCTCTGGTGCTGTACATGATGCCGACATGGCAGGACAGCATCTGGCGGGGCTGGCTACCAGCCGCAAGCACGGACTCGCCTTTAGTGCGGGGATGCTGATGGGCTATCTCCATGCCCGCGAGAGCAGACAACGCAAAAAATTCTCCAAGTATTGGGAGCGGCTGGAGAACACCCCACGGCCGTGGGGCTAACTCCCTCAGTATTTAATCCAGCCCATCCCGCTTGCGTTCGATCATATGACTAATCAAGGCAATTTCGTGGGCCAGGCAATATTGCGGCTCGGTCACTGCCCACTCGCGCGCTTGTTCACGATCATAGGAACCCGCGTCGCACACCTGCTCCAGTTGCTGACAGTTCATACTCTCACTCAAGAAACCAGCCACCTCGGCGATCTGATTATTACCCAGAGCGCTGACCGCCTCGCCGAGCGTAAGATTCGCCTTGCCACTTAACTGCTCCGCAACCGCAATAGTCGCGGCATCCAGGCCTTTTTCCTGTTGCAGGGTGAGCGCTCTGGCGAGGGCGCGTTGACGATCTATAGCCATATTTTCAGTCTCCTTGGGAGTTATGGTGAATATATTCAATCTTTACCGGGATGGGAACGCTGTATGACTTCTGCCAGATCGCGGGAAAGCCCGGGCTTGCTAGCCAGCATTTTCAAGGCTGCACCCATCGCCTGCTGACGGGGGGCATCATAGCGCTGCCAGCGGCTGAGGGGCGTCGCCAGGCGCGCCGCCGTCTGCGGGTTAAGGTCATCCAGACGGCGGATTTGCTCGGCATAGAAGGTATAACCGGAACCGTCCGCTGCATGGAAAACCGTGGGATTAGCGGCAAAAGCACCGAGTATTGCACGCACCCGGTTGGGCACCCGCCAGTCGAAAGCGGGATGCACCAGCAGATGTTCTGCCTGACGCAAGGTTTGAGGACGTGGCGCGGCAGCTTGTACGGCAAACCACTTATCAATTACCAGCGGGTATTCGTGCCACTTTCGGTAAAAGTCGAGCAGGATATCCTCGGCGTCATGGTGCGGGTGTTGCGCCAGCAACTGGAACGCCGCCAACCGGTCGGTCATGTTGTCGGCCTGCGCATATTGCTGGCGAGCGTACAGGGTCATCTCCTCGTGGCTGCCGCTCTCACTAGCGATGAGGTAACTCAGGGCCAGATTGCGCAGACGTCGGCGGCCGATAGACAACCCGTCGCGCTGATAGACGGCAGCAAGATCGTGATACAGGTCCATCCATTCATTCGCGAACTGCGCGCCGATAGCACGCATCAGCCCGTCACGGGCGCGGTGGATGGCCTCAACGGCGACTACCGGCATCTGTTCGCCGATGTAATCCTCACTGGGGAGAGCCAGCAGCTCGGCGCGGAAGGCAGGGTCCGCCTGACGGTCAGCCAACGTTGCC
>NZ_JBYCKR010000052.1:0-1685 GCF_057473505.1 Acidithiobacillus sp. TH-A35
TATTTCTTTTTACACCGGGCGTGGTTGCCGTTCGCAGTGCACCTTCTGCCTTTGGCCGCAGACTGTCGGCGGGCATCGCTATCGCACCCGCAGCGCCGCCAGCGTCATTGACGAGGTGCGCTATATCCAGAAGAACTTTCCGCAGGTGAAGGAAATCTTCTTTGATGATGACACTTTTACGGATGATCGTCCCCGTGCCGAAGAAATCGCCCGCGGTCTCGGCAGGCTCGGTGTGACTTGGTCCTGCAATGCCAAGGCTAATGTGCCTTATGAGACCCTCAAGGTACTGCGTGAGAATGGCCTGCGCCTGTTGCTGGTAGGCTATGAGTCTGGCGACCAACAGATCCTCAACAACATTAAGAAGGGCCTCAAGATCGAGGCGGCGCGTAAATTTACCGCCGACTGCCATAAGCTGGGGATCGTGATTCACGGCACCTTCATCCTTGGCCTGCCAGGCGAGACCAAGGAGACCATTCAAAAGACCATCGACTTCGCTAAGGAAATCAATCCGCATACCATTCAAGTATCGCTGGCGGCACCCTATCCGGGTACTTTCCTGTACAACCAGGCGAAGCAGGAAGGCTGGCTGACGGACGAAGACGAAGCCCATCTGGTCAACGACCGTGGCGTGCAGATCAGCCCCATGAGTTACCCGCATCTCAACCACACGGAAATCTTCGACTCCGTAGAGGTGATGTATAAGCGCTTCTACTTCCGTGCCGGCAAGATTGCCGAAATCACGGGTGAGATGCTCAAGAGCACGCAAATGATGAAACGTCGTCTGCGCGAGGGTGTCGAATTCGTCCGCTTCCTCCGACAGCGCCACGGCTGAGGTGGGGCAGGTCGGCGGTCGGCGGGTCATCTTCAACGCCGACGACTTTGGCTTGGATATGGCGGTGAATGAGGCGGTGGAGTCAGCGCATCGTTATGGTGTGCTGACTACCGCCAGTCTCATGGTGGCTGCACCGGCGGCTGAGGATGCTGTCACTCGCGCCAGAGAACTGCCACGCCTGGGTGTAGGCCTGCATCTCACGCTGGTAGACGGCACACCCCTGCTCCCCGCAGAGCAGGTACCTGATTTGGTCGATAAGCAGGGGCGTTTTGCCGCCGATCTCTGGCTACGCGGGGTGCGCTATTTCTTTTTGCCCCAGGTTAGAAAACAACTGGCGGCCGAGATCCGTGCCCAGTTTGCGGCTTTTGCGGCGACCGGTTTAGAACTGGACCATGCCAATGCCCACAAACACCTGCATTTGCACCCCACGGTACTCACGCTGATGCTGGATATCGGGGAGGAGTTTGGTTTGCGGGCGGTGCGTTTGCCCTGGGAACCTCTGGAGGCGGCGCGTTGTGGCGGTGCCAAAGGTTGGGTGCCGGCACTTTGGTCTGTCTTTCTGCGCCCCTGGCTGGCCCGCATGCGCCGCCAACTGGACTGTCGCCGGATCATGCACAATGATCTGCTCTACGGTTTGGATGCCACCGGCCATATGGACGAGGCGCGACTGCTCCGGATGCTCGGTTGTCTGCCGGCGACGGGGGTTACGGAAATCTATTTTCATCCGGCAACGGCGCAAACCGCAACATTGCACGCCCTCATGCCGGAGTATGAACAGCACGCCGAGTGGGCGGCACTGATGAGCCCCCGCGTAAAAAATTATTTGCGCGATCAAGACATCGCGAAGGGTACT
>NZ_JBYCKR010000053.1:0-5217 GCF_057473505.1 Acidithiobacillus sp. TH-A35
GTCTCCTCAAAAAGCTCCGCACACAAACGCCTGTCCGTGTGGTTAAAGAGGAAAACCTCTGCATCGATCTGGTGTCGCTGCGTGTCTGGATATTGGGACAGGAAATTCATCTGCCGCGACGGCTTTTCTATCTGCTTTACTATTTCGCCACCCATCCGGACGAAGTCGTTTCCAACGATCAGATCGCCGATATCCTGTGGGGTGGTAAGGGCACCTATCTCGCCCCCAATACTCTGGTGGTCAAGATTTATCGTTTACGCAAGATTCTGGAAGGTGCCGGGGCCAAAGGCTGGCTGGAAACAGTGCACAGCTTCGGATACCGCTTTTCACCACCGAAGAATGTGTGAAGCGTCATGAAAACGTCATAACAACGTCATAAAAACGCCACCTCAGTGACACATGGATGCAATATTCGGCTGTTAGCATAGGGGCTATTCCAGGAGGCAAAAGACCTCCACTTTTGATGTCGTCGGATACATCCCGGCGCATATAAGGGGTAGCCGCATGAACGCCGTAATACAAAGCTCAGCACACCCGCTGGTGGTGCTGGAGCGGAACACGTTGATTACTCATGCCTTGCTTGATCGATTGTCTGCCTATACCGGGTCGATATTTCGGGTCAGTGACCTGCATCGTTGCAAGATCGCCTTGAGCGCGCAGCGACTCACCCCAATTCTTTTTCTCGCCGGCAAGCCACTGGAAAGCAGCTGGGCAGACTGGAAAGCGCATGTCAAATGGGCTACCCACACATCTTGCCCAATAACGGCTATAGATTTACCCAGAGGCTCTGCTGCGCCTGCTTTCCTGAAATCTCAGATTATCGAGAACATGGTGGACCTCGACGACCCCTCTGTGGATGTCGCCCGCCACCTGGAAAAGCTCATTCAGCAGACGGCTATCACGACGCTCGCCTATGGTCCACTGCAGATCGATCAATCCCGCAAGACGTTAAGTAGCGCGGGACGATCTGTCGCCATAAAAGACGCGCTGTTTACTGTAATGGCCTTGTTCTGGGGGCATCCCCAGTGTGTCTTATCACTGAAATTCCTGCAGAAAACTTTGTCCAAAGCGGAAACAACATCTGCCATCGATGCCCGCTTGGTGGTCAGCGCCTTACGCAGCCGCCTGCGTTTCCTCGGTTTCGACGACTGCATCGTCACGCTCCGTGGACACGGCTATCAGTTCAATCCCCCTGATACGTTCCGGCACGTCAGCAAGATGGCTGTACGTCCCGTGGGAGACAACACTTTCTTCACCGATTTTTCTTTTTCCGTGCGCCGCCTCGGCGCCGTTTCTATTTGATATTTTGGGGAATTTTATTGATGAATACTGCTTATCTCATCCATCTCGCCAACTACTCTGACGGTGTACTTTATGTGCTCGCCGGTCTTCTTATGATCGCCCTGGGCGTCATTATCGACCGTTTCTGGTATCTACGTCGCACTATCCTGCGCGGCACCTTTTTTGTGCAGGAACTTGCCCAGCGCGGGCGATTAGATAGAGAGGCCCTGCAAACTCTCGCGGAGGACGCTGGCGACTTGCCGGAGGCAGCGCTTTTGAAAACGGCGGCGAGCCACTCGGGGCATGTGCAGGGCGACCCACTCGCCAGTCGCCTGGAGGAGAGCATCCTGGTCATGGCACCGCAACTGGATCGTCGGCTGTGGCTGTTGGACACCATCATCACCTTGGCGCCGCTGCTGGGCCTCTTCGGCACCATCATCGGCATGTTTCACGCCTTCTCCGTATTGGCCGCACCAGGGCACGCGCCGACCGCGGTGACTGGCGGGGTGGCCGATGCCCTGGTCGCCACCGCCACCGGCCTTTTCATCGCCATGACCGGCCTGGTGGCTTTCAATGCATTCAATAATCAGGTGCGGCAGATCCTGCTGCAGTTGGATTCGGTGAAGACCATGTTGCTCAACCGCATGGACGGACACCCTATCACCGACGGTGAGGGGAATATCCAGATCTCGACGCCAAAGGTGGCCGCTGCCGTGGTGAGGGCAGGCTGATGGAGCGTCGCTACTTCGAGCGGAAGAAGGGCCGGGTCGAGATCATCCCGATGATCGACATCATGCTCTTCCTGCTGGTGTTTTTCATCATGATCACCATCCAGATGATTCCGGACAAGGGGCTGAACCTCCAGCTCCCGGCATCCAGCCAGGCAAAGATGCTGCCGCACCCGCATTACACCATCAACATCGAAAAAGATGGCACGGTGAATGTGAAAGGCCATCACTATGCTTTGGCCGCATTACAAAAAATGCTGGCGAGCGACGGCAACCCCGGCAAGACCCAGATCACCATAGCGGCCGATAAGGTCGTACCGTTTCAAGATTTCGTTCACGTCATGGATGCCTGCCAGAAGGCAGGGGTCAGTGATATTGGTATTGCTGCAAAGACCGCGAAGTAACTCAACGTAGCCACAATAAAAGGAGTATGTCCGTGAAACATCAGTATCGTTATCATCCCTTATTTAGTGCATTGATTGCTGCTGGTTTGTGTGGGATGTCCGGCGTGGCATTCGCTACCCGTGTAACCGCTCCCACCACCTCGTCCAGCATCAGTGTCGGAGAGGTATCCTCCACCACTGGCGCTTTAGACACGCTGGCTCATCTCCCCACAAAAAAACAGGTATTCAATTCCACCCAGTCGGTGAAAGTCATCAATAAGCGTCAGATGGCCACCGCAGGCCCTGCGGGTGGGGCCGCACAAGCGCTCGCCGTGGCGCCGGGAATCAACGTGGTCACCAATGGGCCGAGTGGCGCGCCACGCTCTTCAATCAGCATTAATGGCATGAAGACGGGCTGGGGAAACATTGCAGGCAATGCGAACGATGGTACGGTCATGGTCACCTTCGACGGCGTGCCCATGGTTGATCCGGCTTACGGCGTCTGGCAGGGTTCAGAGCTGCCGCAGATGTCCATGATTAGGGGCATTTCGGTCACTTACGGCCCAGGCTATCCGCTGAATCGTTGGTATAACAATATTGGCGGCTCCGTTAATTTTTCGCCGCTGCAACCGACCAAGAAGGCTGGGGCATCCATAGGCATGTACTATGGGAGTTTTGATTCTAAAGGTATCCACTTCAACGTTCGCACTGGCGAGCACGATGGCTGGTCAGGGATCATTGCGGGAGGGGTCGGTAGTAGCGGAAATTATTTGAATGGATATGGCTTCAACAACCCTGGAAATAATTACGCCTATTATGGAAAAGTACGAAAAGTCTTTCATGGTGGCCACATAAGTTTTGGTGGTTATGTCTCTCGTTCCGTTGCCTTCAGACCGTTACCAATCCCGGTAACCGCCAATCCGGACGTGACCATTTACGGGGTCAACCCAAATACCGGAAATGTGAATCCAGGCCCTATCTACAGTCAGCAAACTACGGGGTTTTATACCACCCTCCCGTATTCCGTTTACTGGAAGGAAGCCTTTGTAAAAACCTATCTCATTTATTCTCGCTTTGAACAACATCTTACACACAACATAGCAGTCCATAATCTGTTGTGGTATCGGTATGGCGACCGCGTGCATCTGCACTATAACAATACCGGTAATGCTGCCAACGTGCTAAATCAGTATTATAACGCCTCCGATCATACCTATGGGGACAAGCTTTATCTGACCGTGAATGCACCATACAACAATATTTCGCTCGGCGGATATTTTCTGAACTCGAAATATAACTCCCTGTTGTATTTCTATAATCAGAACCAGATTGCAACTTATGATTCGCTAAGCCCTAATGCCGGAAATAACGTAATCATCAACGGCTCTCCCGTGTACAATAGCCCATCCTTGCCAAGCGCGTTCCATAGTTCATACCTCTATATGACAGATCTTGCTGCCTTTGTCCAAGACGTCATTCGTCCCATCCGCAGCCTGCGCATTACGCCCGGTATTCGCGTGGTTCAATTCCAAACAAATTTTGTGAACAACTCTGCTGCCCAGTTCCCCACGAGTGTGGCTAACCTGATCGGTCACAATGGCGATTATCAGCCGAACTCATCGACGAATTTTACGGAGTTCGAGCCGTCCATCGGCGTCAACTATAAAGTGACGAAAAATGTTGCACTATATGGTAACTACGCCACCGGCTACAAGGCACCGGCCGGTGCCACCGGGACGTATGCCCATGAACTAACGTCCACTTTGCAGCCTCAGAAGTCGACACAGTACCAGGTCGGTGTGAAAACGTATGTCAAAAATTATGGCCTGCTGCATCATGCCGTCTTCAATGCGAATTACTACCACCTGGATGATACCAACGAAATCATTCCCATCCCGGTAGTAAACCATCTTTACTCGCGCTTCGCGTCTGGTTCGTCGGTATTTAGCGGTGTCAATCTGTCGATGGACGATAATCCGCTTTATAATTTGTACCTGTTCTCCAATGTGAGTTTCGAAAAGGCTGCCTACGCGAGCTACACCACAGGTCATGGCGTATCATACGCCGGCTTGCCTATTTCCAATGTGCCCGCGCAAACCGCCAACATCGGCGCCTACTACCAGATTTATAATTCGGGGATTCTTTATGAGCCAAGAATCTGGTGGCAGTACACCGGCGTTCAGAATATTTACAACAACAACACCGGAGCCCCCACAAGTCAGAAACTGCCCAGTTTTGGTATATTCAACGCCTCGCTGCGGGTCAAGGTATCAAAAAGATATCTGTTTGCCGGGATGCATGATGCCGCTGTTAACGTAACGGTCCTCAATCTGCTGAATAAGCAGTACAACAATTATGAGTATATTTCTGGTGGTGGCTATTACGGGGTGGCTGGACAGCTACTGGGGGAACCAGGCATGCCACGTGCAGTTTATGTCAGTGTAAGTGCCTCATTCTAGCATCACGAAGCAATACGGTTAGCCGGGGCGAAACATCTATTCGCCTCGGTTTTTAAATATCGGAATGTCATATTATGGTCATTATGGCGTAATAGTGGTGTCACAATTCTCCTGTACCATTTTGCCTGTTGCTTGGGCAACATAATGAAATCGTGTGATTTTACACGAGCATATTCTTATACAGGAGCCAGAAATGAATAAGCGGTATCGTATGAACCCGTTATTGTTCGCCATGAGCGCTGCGGGACTTTGTACTTTGAGCACGTTAACAGCGGCCTATGGTGCCAATTCGGCATCTGCTATCGACGTTTCTCAAGTGCATAGTTCAGGCGCACAATCCACCAGTGTTGGCGAAGTAAGCGCTTC
>NZ_JBYCKR010000054.1:0-5543 GCF_057473505.1 Acidithiobacillus sp. TH-A35
GGCTCGCCGGTGACCGGGTCCACCATCTCATCACAGTTTCCGTGATCGGCGGTGAGAATCATTTTGAAGCCCTGCCGCTGCGCTACTTGCAGCACCCGGTGAAACTGCAGGTCGAGGGTCTCTACCGCGCGCAGGATGGCGGGGATTTTGGCGGTATGACCAACCATATCGCCATTGGCAAAGTTCACCAGTACAAAAGCGTAGTCACCACTCTCCAGTGCCGCGATAATCCGGTCCGCCACCTGAGGCGCGCTCATTTCCGGCTGCAGGTCATAGGTCGCGACCTGCGGTGAGGGGATGATCTCGCGATCTTCCCCCGGAAAGGGGTCTTCCCGCCCGCCATTAAAAAAATAGGTCACGTGGGCGTATTTCTCGGTCTCGGCGCAGTGGAACTGCTTCAGACCGGCGTCGCTGACCACTTCGGCCAGGACCCTGTCGGGAATTGCGGGGGGAAAAAGGACTGGAAAGGGATACTCGTCGTTGTAGGAGGTCATGCACAGGGCACGTCTGGCGGCCTCGCCCTGCCGGTCGAAGTGTTTGAAGTCGGGCATGGCGACGGCCGCACTCAACTGACGCATGCGATCCGAACGGAAGTTAAAGAAGAAGATCGGCTCATCGGCGGCTATGCGGTTCTGCTGCGGTTCGCCGATGATGGTGGGCGGAATGAACTCATCCCCCTCACCGCGCTTCCAGGCACTGTGGATGGCGGCTTCAGCACTGTCCGCAGTGAATCCTTCCCCGCGCAGCAGAGCGGCCCAGGCCTTTTCCGTCCTGTCCCAATATCCGGCCCGGTCCATGGCCGTATAGCGCCCGCAGACGGTGGCAATGCGGCCCTTCCCCAGCCGGTGCAGGGTTTCCTCCACCTGGCGGGCGTAAAGGTCGGCGCACTGCGGCGCCGTGTCACGGCCGTCGGTAATCATGTGTATTATCGGCTCTACACCCGCCGCCACCACCAGCGGCAGGATACCTAGCAAATGCTCGATATGGGAGTGCACGCCACCATCGGAGACCATGCCCACCAGATGCAGGCGTTTGGCGTTTCTGAGCATGTCCTGCCAGGCCGGAATTCGCGCAAAACTGCCGTCCGCCAGGCTATCGGAAATGCGCACCAGATCCTGTAGGAGAATCCGCCCCGAGCCCAGGGTGAGGTGACCCACCTCCGAATTGCCGAATTGTCCGTCCGGCAGGCCCACCGCCCGCCCCGAAGCCTGCAGGGCGGTATGGGGGAAACTGGCAAAGTAGTGATCGAGATGCGGCGTGTGCGCCTGTGCCCAGCCATTAAAAGCGCGATTGGGATTGAGACCGAAGCCGTCAAAAATCACCAGTAATACCGGGTTGACCTTCATGCCCCTCCGCTCCGCTTTTTTTCCACGTCGAGCACATGCAAGGTCGTCGCCAGTACCGTATCCGGATTCAGGCTCATGGACTGAATGCCGATTTGCACCAGAAACTCGGCCATCTCCGGATAGTCCGAAGGGGCCTGTCCACAAAGCCCGGAGTGGATGCCGTTACGGGCGCAGCCCTCCACCGCGAGGCGGATCATCTCCTTGACCCCATCGTCCCGTTCATCATAGTCGAAAGCGACGATGGCCGAGTCGCGGTCGACGCCCAGGGTGAGCTGGGTCAGGTCATTGCTGCCAATGGAAAAACCGTCAAAGCGCTTGGCGAACTGATCGATCAGGATGACATTATTGGGAATTTCGCACATGGCATAGACCTGCAAGCCATTTTCGCCACGGCGCAGGCCGAACTCCGCCATCTTCGCCAGCACGTCGTCCGCTTCTTTCACCCGGCGTACAAAGGGCAGCATGAGGATGACATTATCCAGCCCCATCTCTTCGCGGACCCGTTTCATGGCCAGACACTCCAGACGAAACCCCTCGGTATAGGCTGGGTGTGCGTAGCGCGAGGCACCGCGGAAGCCGAGCATCGGGTTATCCTCTTCCGGCTCAAACCAGCGCCCCCCCAACAGTGCGGCATATTCGTTGGTTTTGAAGTCGGACATTCGTACGACCACCGGCTTCGGATAGAAGGCGGCAGCGATAGTCCCGATGCCTTCCGACAAGCGTTCCACAAAGAAATCGGCGGGCTGGGCGTAGCCCTGGGTCAGTGCCGCCAGTGCGTTGCGCTCAGGGGCATCCGCGACCTTTTCCGGATGCAGCAGCGCCATGGGATGGGCCTTGATGGCGCTGTTGATAATGAACTCCATCCGCGCCAGGCCGATGCCATCGTTGGGTAACATGCACGTCTGAAAAGCGATTTCCGGATTGCCGAGGTTGATCATGATCTGCGTCTGCGGACGGGGCAGGGTGGCCAAATCGGTATGGCGGACCGTGAAGGGCAGCGCACCCGCGTAGACATTGCCGATATCGCCACTGGCGCAGGATATGGTCACACTGTCGCCATCCTTTAACGTGGTGGTCGCGTGATCGCTGCCGACGACGGCAGGGATGCCCAGTTCCCGGGCGATAATGGCGGCATGGCAGGTGCGTCCGCCGCGATTGGTGACGATGGCGGCAGCCTCTTTCATGATGGGCTCCCAGTCCGGGGTAGTGGTATCCGCCACCAGAATCTCGCCGGGCCTGAACGCCGCCAGGTGTTTCACATCCCGGATGATATGTACCGGGCCGGATGCGATCTTGCTGCCGACGGCGCGTCCCTGCACCAGTACGGTGCCCTGACCGTCAAGGATGTACTCTTCGAGCACCTGTCCCTTTTTCTGCGAGGCCACGGTTTCCGGCCGCGCCTGGACCATGTAAAGCTGGCCGTCGGTGCCATCTTTTGCCCACTCCATGTCCATGGGCCGGCTTTCCTGCATTTTCCGGCTGTAATGCTGTTCGACCTTGATGGCGTAATCGGCGAGAGTCAGCACGTCCGCATCGCTGAGGCAGAAGCTGTCCTGTTCATGGCGGTGGGTGGCGACATTGCGGGTGCTGTGCCGGGTATCCCCTTCGGTATAGATCATCTTGATTTTCTTGCTGCCCAATACCCGCCGCAAAACCGCCCTTTTGCCACGCAGAAACGCGGGCTTGAAGACGTAGAATTCGTCGGGGTCCACGGCACCCTGCACCACATTCTCACCCAGCCCCCAGGATGCGGTGATGAAGACCACGTCGCGAAAGCCCGTCTCGGTATCCAGCGAAAACATCACGCCGCTGGTCGCCTTGTCCGACCGCACCATCTTCATGACACCGATGGACAGGGCGACCTTGAAATGATCAAAGCCCTGATCAACCCGATAGTGAATGGCACGGTCGGTAAACAGGCTGGCAAAACATCGGCGGCAGGCGTCCAGCAGGGCGGCTTCGCCGGAAATGTTGAGGTAGGTATCCTGCTGACCGGCGAAACTGGCGGTGGGCAAGTCTTCGGCGGTCGCTGAGGAACGCACCGCTACCGACAGTGCTTCGCCATATTCCTTACGCAGTTCGGCATAGCCCGCCAGTACCTCGGCTTGTAAATCCGCCGGCAGCGGGGCGCTGTAGACGATTTCGCGTGCCCGCGCGCCGCGCCTGGCCAGATCGGTGACGTCGGTCGGGTCTAACCCGTCCAGCGCATCATGCAGCGCCGGCCAGGCGCCAGCCTGATCCAGCAGGTAACGATAGGCCGCACCGGTGATGGCAAAACCATTGGGGACCTTCACGCCCTGTGGACTCAGTTCCCGGTACATTTCCCCCAAGGAGGCATTTTTTCCGCCTACCAGAGGCACGTCTTCTATGCGGATGTCTTTGAAAAAACGGATATAACGCCCAGACATGACCCTCTCCTCTACTGTAAATCCGATTGCCATCTCTCCGTTAAACATAGTAGACGCGTCGGGGTCCGGCAAGCCTTGGCGGCACCTGAGCGAGGGCTCAGATATTGCCGGATGGCTTCTGGGGCAGAGCGGACGGCTTGGTATCTTTTATCGCCTCGAAGGCCTTCCACGATACCCGCAAATCTGGCAGCGGCCGACCCAGCAAATGTTCCAGGCGCTCGATTTCCGGGGCATAAAGTTCCTGCAGAAAACGGCGCGCGGCGCTGTCCATGGGCGGCTTACGGCCTTCGCGCAGGAAAATGTGACGCCAGATATATTCGCCCCAGCTATGGGGGAAAAGATGCTCGCCGATAAAACGGCTCATACGTCCGCTGGCAAGGCGCCGGGCCCAGTTCCCGCGCGGCAGACGGTGCGCGTTGTGGGCCGTTTCCAAATCAATGGCGCGCATGGCCGCACGATCAATGTCCAGAAAATCGGCAATGCCTTCCAGCACCGCCAGCGGGGTTTTTTTGAGATCTTCCAGGAGGCAAACATGCACATGATCGGCACCAAAACGCTGCTGATAACGGATGATCTGCGCCGTATAGCGCCCGAGTTCCACATAGAGTTGGGAGATGCCCCAGCCTTTGTCAGAACGGGTCCAGTCCCGCTGTAATGCCTCCATGAACGGCAGGTCGAGGACCCCTTCATTGAAATCCATGAGGTATTGCGCATAGGCCCGTTGTACCGGGTCGCGCAGGATGATAATGATGCGTGCGTCGGGCTGCACGGCATGGATACGCTCCGGGGCCTCTTCACACCAGAGATAAGAAGGACTGGCATCCCCGATACGGGGAAACTGATTGGCACCCCGGTAGAGATGCTGATATTGCTCGACGTTGGCTACGTACTGAATCAGATGGGTCTGTTCGGGAGACGGATGGGGCCGGGTAAAGAAATGCGGTTCTTTCATCGTCGGCAAAAAAACCTGGGGATGTTGCCGCAAGTAGGCATAGAGCGAAGTCGTGCCGCTCTTTACCGCACCAACGATATAGAAATTGGGCCATATACGTTGTGACATTATGCGGTTCCTTCGCTCAGTGCCAGAGTCCCCATGTCTGCCAGCGCGTAGACGATATGCCGTACGCGCCTAGTGGCCATCCGCCGCCCCCAGCAGATGCACCATGATCTCCGTATAGATCTGGGACAGATGCTCCAGATCGGCAACGGCGACGCACTCGTTGATCTTGTGGATGGTGGCATTGATGGGTCCGAGTTCCACGACTTGCCCGCCCAACTGGGCGATGAAGCGTCCGTCCGAGGTGCCGCCGCCGGTAGAAAGCCGGGCCTCGTGCTGTTCTACGGCTTGTAAGGCCTTTTGAGTGGCGGCTACCAGGGGACCCGGTGCAGTAAAGAAGGGCGGACCGGACAACTGCCAGTCAATGGCATAGCGCATGGCGGAGGCGTCAAGAATTTTGTGGACCCCCGCCTGCAAAGATTCCGGCGTGGACTCCGTGGAAAAACGGAAATTAAAATCCGCCTGCAACTGGCCGGGAATGACATTGTTAGCCCCGGTACCCGCATGGATATTGGAGAACTGCAGACGGGTGGGCGGGAAAAAACCATTCCCCGCATCCCAAGTCTGATCCACGAGATCCGCGAGTGGGCGAAAAGCGCGATGGATGGGATTATCGGCCTTGTCGGGGTAGGCTACATGACCCTGTATACCCTGCACGGTCAGACGTCCATTCAGCGAGCCGCGCCGGCCATTTTTGATGACATCGCCCAGCATGTTTTCGGAAGAGGGTTC
>NZ_JBYCKR010000055.1:0-10516 GCF_057473505.1 Acidithiobacillus sp. TH-A35
CCGTCGTGGAACGTTTATTCCAGTTTGTCAGGCGCATGCCGGCGAACAGGCTGTTTGAGCCGCCGCCGCTACCTACCGAAATACCTGTGACCATGAAGGTTGCCTTTTTCTCGGGATATTTATCCAACACCTTTAGAATCTGTTTTCCATAATGGGCCAGTCGATCCGGTGTAATTGTCGGGCTGCCCGTGCCCGCATTAAAAATAATGCCCTGATCTTCCGCTGGCGCTAATTCTGATTTCGAGGTACTAAACAGAAAGTAGATACTCCCAAACACTACCGCGGCAAAGAGCATGGTGACTGGCACATAATTCAGTGTGCCACCCAAGATATGGTCGTAGAAATTACGCAGAGCAGTGAAGCGCTGCTCGATAAAGTGATCAAAGCCATGTTCCCTTGTCGGGCGCAATATCTTGCTGGAGAGCATCGGTGATAACGTCAATGCTACGATCATGGATATTAAAACCGCAGCCACCAGCGTAAACGCGAATTCACCAAACAGACTCCCCGTCAGCCCCCCCATAAATCCGATGGGGGCGAATACGGCGACGAGCGTGGTGGACATGACGATGATCGGCCCTCCCAGCTCCCGCCCAGTCATTAAAGCCGCTTCAAAAGGCGTTTTTCCTTCATCCATATGCCGGAGCACATTTTCAACAACGATAATGGCATCGTCTACTACCAGCCCGATGGCCAAAACCACTGCCAACAGGGTCAGCAGGTTGATGGTGAAGCCCATAGACCAGGTGATCAGACCTGCGCCCACGATGGACAGCGGGATGGCGATCGCGGGTATGAGCACCGCACGGAATGAACCCATGAAGAGGAAAATTACCAGCACCACCACTGCAAGCGTAATTCCAATGGTTAGGACGACTTCGTCGATAGAGGCCTTGATGAAGGTGCTGGCGTCATAAGGAATCGCCATGTTCATGCCGGGCGGCAGGCTTTTTGACAACTGGGCCAGCGATGTTTTTACCCCGGAAGCTACATCCAGAGAGTTGGCCGAAGGCGACTCCTGAATACCGATGAATGCTGCCGGTTTACCATCAAAAAAGGCCTGAGAGGTGTAATCCTGTGCACCGAGTTCTACTGTGGCCACATCTTTGAGCCGGATGAGGGTGTTACCAGACTGACGCAGAACCAGATTGCGGAATTCATCCACATTATGCAGATTAGTGGTCGCGACAATGGTGTTTTGTACCGTCTTCCCCCGCGTTTGTCCGACTGCGGAGATAAAATCGTTCGCGATTAACGCTTGTGAAACCTGCGCGGCGGTAATGCCCAATGCCGCCATCTTCTGTGGATTCAACCACACCCGCATCGCATAGGTATTCCCGTTGCCAGCGCCCGGCGGCAGTATCTGTGCCTGGCCTACGCCATGTACCGAGGCCAGTCGCGGCTGTGCTACACGCAGCAGGAAGTCGGTAATTTGCTGCTGACTGAGTTCTTTGCTGTAGAAGGCGACATACATCAGGTCCGTCGTGTCACCGACCGTTACGTTGATAACCGGTAATTGACTACCCGTCGGCAACTGATCCGTCACCTGTTGCACTTTCGATTGAATGTTGGCGACCGCCGCACTGGGGCTGTAATTCAGCTTCATGTACACGGTAATGGTCGAACTACCCTCCGAACTGTTGGAGGTCATGTAGTTTATATCCGGTGCGCTGGCAATCACTTTTTCCAAGCGCGAGGTGATGAAGCCTTGTACGATATTCGGGCTGGCTCCGGGATACGCGGTGGTTACGGTGACGACCGTGTTAACGAGAGCCGGATACTCGCGGACAGTCATCTTCGAATAGGCATGCAAACCCAGCAGAAAAATGATGAGGCTAAGGGCGGTGGCCAGTACCGGGCGGCGAACAAAAATATCGGTAAAAGTCATGTTCTGCGCCTCACGCTTCTTTCTCGTCGCTGATCTTGACGAGACTACCGTCCACCAGTTTTACCTGCCCGGCAGTGATGACCATATCGCCCGCTTTAAGGCCAGAGACGATACTCACTTGTCCGTTGCGCTCCTTGCCAGGCTTGATGATTTGTTGACGGGCGACTTCCACGGTCTTGCCATCCTGAGTATTCTTTTCGATCACATACACATAATCACCGAAGGTGTTATATGAAAGAGCGGAGACGGGCACCGTCAACACCTTTTCCTCGACATCGCGGACTACCGTGAGTTCGCCAAAAAGTCCGGGGCGCAATACACTTTTCGGATTGGCAATGGTGGCCTGCACATCAATTTGTCGCGTCGTACTATTCACCGAAGCCCCCAACGCGGTGACTTTCCCGCCAAAAATCTGACCGGGGAGCGCATCAGTCTCCATTTGCACCGGTGTATCCACATGAATGTCCTGTAGCTCACTTTGCGGCAGGGTGAAATTCGCATGCAGCGGATCCCAGGATTGCAGGTCGACAATCTTGGTACCGGGTGTGAGATATTGCCCGATATTCACCTGGCGGATGCCCAGATAACCGCTGAAGGGCGCGCGGATGGCCAACTTATTCAGGGTCGCATGAATGTCTTTAAGCGTAGCCACACTACTTTGATACGTGGCCACAGCGGAATCCAGCTGCGATTGGCTGGCGGCTTTGGTGGTAATCAGTTCGCGGGTCCGGTGTAGATTGATCTGTGCCAGACGAAGTTGTGCTTCATCGCTCGCCAGCTGAGCAAGCTGGTTGCTGTCGTCAATCTGCACCAGCACGGTGCCTGCCCGGACATATTGACCAGAATGAAAATGAATGGCGGTCACATTACCGGCTATCTGCGGGGTGATATCCACCCCTTGCACAGCCGCCAGAGAAGCTACGGCCTGCAGGCGGGGATGCCAAAGTTCTATCTTGGCCGCTGTGGCGCTGACGGTCACGACGGGTTTTGGCAGGTGCGCCATAGCCTCGGAAATCTTCTTGTTGACGAAGGCCTTGAAGCCAAAAATACCACCAAAAACAATGATCAGGAGGATGATTACAACAATAAACGCTTTTTTCATGACCAGTCTCCACGGCGGATGGCTGTGCTGAATGTATAATGGCTCATGGGTTAGCCGGCGTTACCGGCAATGTGCCGGCATCTGAATGGGAGTTTTGTGGGGCGCTGGTAGTGGGTGCCTGAGGTCCCGTTTTGTTCCACCAGCCACCACCCAGAGCGACGAGCAGAGCCGCAGTATCCTGATAGCGCTGCGACTCAGCCCTGATTTCAGCAATCCGGGCGTTGTCATACTGTACTTCGGAGGTCAGCAGGGTGAGATAATCAGAGGCTCCCGCCCGGTAACTCGCCTGGGCCAGTTGCAATGCCTGCGCGGCTGCCTGGAGCGCCTCTCGCTGCGCCGCAAGAGTCTGTGCATCATGCTCCACCGCGCGCAGGGCATTCGCTACCTGATCAAAGGCGCTGAGCACTGTGCTTCTGTAAGCGGCATACACTACGTCATAAGCGGCGTGCGCTTCGGCCTTCTGTGCCTCCAGCTTGCCGCCTTCAAAGATCGGTTGCGACATGGCGCCCACCAGACTCCAAATGCTGCTGGCAGGGTTAAAAAACAGCCCCGGGTGACTCGCTGTGGCGCCGAATGCGGCGCTGAGTTGGACGGTAGGATAAAACTGCGCCCGTGCCTCACCGATGACCGCATTCGCCGCCCGCATCTGCGCGAGAGCAGCGCGAATATCCGGACGCTGCTTCAATAATTGCGAGGGGAGGCTTACCGGTAACTTCTCCGGGAGTTGCAACGCTTCGAGGGTAAAGAGTTGGCGTTTGGCGTTCGCAGGAAAGTCTCCCACCAAAATGGCGAGCTCATGACGATAGACGGCGAGTTGCTGCTCCAGCGCTGGCAAGGTCGCCATTTCGGTCGCCAGCTGACTGCGCTGGTTCACCACGCTGACATAGCCGATGGCTCCTGCCCGGTACTGGTTCTCCGTAAGCTCCAGAAGCTTTTTTTCCTGGGCGACGATGGCCATGGTGGCGCGGACCTGACCTTCCGTTGCCGCCTCACTGATAGCGGTGGTGACGATATTGCCGGTCAGGGTCAGTCGCGCTGCTTCCAGTTCCCACTGTTGATACTTCACCAAGGCTTCACTGTTGCGGTAGACCAGACGATTAACGCCGAAAATATCCGGGTAGTAGGAAACGCCGACGCTTCCGGTGATCAGAGAGTAGTGAAAGCCGCCGCTTCCCCCAAAGGCCGCTGAACTGGACTTGCTCCGATTAGCCTGGAGATTGCCCGTTATCTGCGGGTAGAAAATACTGGAATTCACGCGCGCGGTGGCCTGAGCCTGTTTCAACTGTGCCTGAGCCTGAGCGATGGTCGGACTGTTTTTCAGGCCCGCGGCGATTAACTTGTCGAGCACTTTTGAGTGAAAGAGTTTCCACCACTCCTCATGCAGTTCTTTGCCGTACTCAATCTCCTGAGCGTGGCCAGCAGGACCACCGGGCGCCACCGTTTGTTTGATGCTCGCACCAGCCGTATAGGGTGTTTTGTCCGGCGGCGCCTGGGGAACACGCAGCGGCGGCTCAAAGCTACAGGCCGCCAGGCTCCCCGCCAGCACGGTCGCCAGCGCCGCAGCAATGGGTCTTGGCAATGGTTTTTGCACAACAACACCTCTCACGAGCCTATACCGACCGGTCAGTATAATGGCGATAATATTGCCTGCTGTCAAACCTTGTCGGCATTTTTCTCATGCAACTGCAGGGAACCAGCGGCAGGGTAACGCGGTCAAAGTTGCCTGCTGAACACGGTGTGTGAAGCCTCTTGATTTAGACAGAGGTTTCACCGCATATTCAAAGCACAACATTTTAGTTGGAGGAGCGTATGCAGTTAAAAATTTTTGGAACCATCGCCATTGCCTTGATGTTGGCTGCACCGGCAGCGTGGGCTGAGCCCAGTGTAGCGCAAGTCACGCAGGCTGTGCAGGCTGGTCGCCTGGATCAGGCGCAAAGCATGATGCAGGAAGTATTGGTTGCTCATCCGCAATCTGCAGAAGCGCAGTATCTGGAAGCGCGTATTTTGGCGCGGCAGGGTAACTGGGCCGGGGCGGCAGCGGCCTTGCAGAAATCCGAGCAACTTGCACCCGGCATGCCCTTTGTGAAACCGCAGGTGCTGACCTCTTTTAAGAAGTCATTGCAGAGTCATGTGAATAAACCGGTCGGTAAAGTCAGCAAAGAAAGTCACTGGGGTACAGTGCTGGCGTTTTTCCTGGGTCTTGTTGCGCTCATTGCGCTAATATCCATGTTTTTGCGCCGCCGCCGGCAGGTGGGCATGATGTACCGCGGGCAGCCTTCCGGGCCTTTCGGGGGCATGAACGGTTATGGTCCCAATGGTCCCATGAATCCCGGCGGAGCCATGGGCGGCATGCCGCAGCAGGGGGGTGGGCTGGGGTCCAGTCTGGCCTCCGGTATTGCCACTGGTGTTGGTGTGGGCGCCGGACTGGCAGCCGGGCAAGCACTGGCCGGAAGTTTGTTTGGACACGGCAATGAATCGGGTAATGCCGCCAGTGATAGCAGCAACAATGATCTGGGTTTGACGGACGGCTCCTGGGGCAACGACCAGTTGGCGTCCAATGACGACTTCGGACTGGATGACGGCGGAGATAGCTGGGGCTAAGCCAGTTGCTTTGCGCAATCGGAGGGGCATCACTGCAATGCCCCTTTTTAACATCCTTTCATGGGGTTATGGTAGCGGGTAGCCGAGTTTGCGCAATGCCCGGCAGAGAGCGATCAGCGGCAATCCCATCAGTGCGTGGGGGTCTTCTCCTTCCATGCGCTCCACCAGACTGATGCCTAGTCCCTCGGAGCGGAAACTTCCGGCGCAATCCAGTGGCTGGTCTCGCTCCACATAGCGCTCAATCTCCATCCTTGTCAGTGGGCGTAGGACGATCCGATAGGGTACCAGGAGTATTTCTGTGCCGGATGCGGCGACAATGGCAATGCCGTTGAGAAATTCGACGGTCTGACCCTGCATCCACTCCAGTTGTTCCACGGCCCGTTCGGCATTCCCCGGTTTGCCGAGAATGCGGGTACCGCAGACCGCCATCTGGTCGGCGCCGATGACCGCTGCCTGGGGATTGCGGCGCGCCACGGCTTGCGCCTTGGCCTCTGCGAGCCGACAGACGAGAGCCTCTGGCGCCTCGCCCGGTAAAGGGGTTTCATCGACCGCCGAAGCCTCCACGCGGAACGAGAGTTGCAGGCGTTGCAATAATTCCTGGCGGTAAGGACTGGTGGACGCGAGAATTAATTCTGGCAGAGACACGCACTTTCCTCCTTACCCGGTGTTGCGTTGTCCGGCAGAAATAGCATTGATGGTGCGCAACAGGGGGTCCAGCCATATCTCGCGGAACTCAGGCGGTGCATCATCGTTGCGATAACGACGCAGCAAGGCGAGCTGAATATGGTTGAGTGGCTCCATGTACACATTGCGCCGTTGCAGGGAAAATGCCAGGGTCGGATTGTCGGCGAGCAGTTGCTCTAATCCGGTCATGACGAGCATCTCGGCCAGGCTGCGCTCAAATTCGGCGCGAATTTTCTGATATATTCCGGCGGCGAGCTCCTGATCTTTGGGTAAACCGGCATATTCGCCGGCGATAGCCATATCCGTTTTGGCCATGGCCATGGCGATGTTGCCCATGAGCGCCCGAAAGAATGGCCACTGTCGGTACATGTCCCGTAAAGCCTGCAAGCGCTCCGGCTTGTCCCCACGCCACTGGGCGAGCGCCGAACCCAGCCCGTACCAGGCCGGCAGAACATGCCGCGATTGGGCCCAGGCAAAAATCCATGGGATAGCGCGGATAGAAGACATGGAACGGTCCCCGCGCTGGCGATGGGAGGGCCGCGATCCGATATTCATGTGGGCAATTTCGTTAAGCGGGGTGGCCTCGTAGAAATAATCCATGAAGCCCGGCGTGTTTTCGGTCAGGTCGCGGTAAACCGCCTCTCCGGTGCGGGTCAGTTCTGCCATAATCCGCAGGTGGTCCGGTTTATCACTAGATACGGACCGGACCAGACCCATGCTCGCCTTGATGAGGCCTGCCGTGCCCACGGTCAGTTCATAAACGGCCGTCTCCAGATTGGCATATTTAAAGGAAAGCACCTCGCCCTGCTCGGTAATCTTGATTTGACCGCGTACCGTATCCGGCGGCTGAGCCAGAATGGCTTCGTAGGTGGGGCCGCCACCGCGCCCCACGCTGCCGCCGCGGCCGTGGAAGACGCGCACCTGAATCCGTCGCTTGTCTGCCAGGGCAGCCAGCCGTATTTGCGCCTGATACAGGGACCAACTGGAAGCGAGGATGCCGCCATCCTTGCAGGAGTCCGAATATCCCAGCATGACCTCCTGAGTGTCGTCCTGACTGCGGAGGATTTCGGTATAAACCGGATTGTCCAGCAGGGTGGACATCACCGTGTCCATACGCTCGAGATCATGAATTGTCTCAAAAAGTGGGGTTATGGCAATCTCGCTGTAGAGCCCCTGTCGCGACCAACCCGCCAGGCCGAATTCTTTGGCGAGTACCAGCACCTCCATGATGTGGCTCGCTTCGTGGGTCATGGAGATCACGTAGTTGCCAAAACCAGAGGCACTGACTTCACGCCGTAATTGCGCGATACAGCGGAACATGGCGCAGGTTTCCGCAGCCATCGGGGACAGATCAGGTTGCTGTTCCACTCGTGGGCCGGGACGACGCAATGCATCGGACAGAGCCAGCAGGCGCGCTTCTTCGGGGAGTTCCAGGTAGTTGGCAAAGCCGGGTATCCCGGCGAAAAGCTCGGCGATGGTACGGGAATGTACGGCGGATTCTTGACGAATATCCAAATTGGCCAAGTGGAAGCCAAAGGTTTGGACCAGCCAGATGATCTCCTGAACCTCGTTGTCGGCGATATACTCATCGTTGTGACCACGCAGCGAGTCGCGCACCAGCAAGAGATCATCGAGGAAGTCCTCCGCGGCGGCATAGGCAGGGCCGGCGGACTCATTCATGACCTGGCCGTTTTCTAATTGGCGCAGACGCAAGTCGAGGCGGGTCATCATGTAACGCAGTTTACGGCGATAGGGTTCACTGGGAAAACGCTGGTCTACCCACTCAGCAAGTTCCGGGAAATCGTCTGCATCTCGCTCCAGTGAGGCGAGTAAAACGGGAGAGATGGCGCAGAAGCGGCTGGAGTGCCCAAGCAACTGGTAGAGGTCGCTCAGACGCTGCTGGTATTCTCTCAATACTTCAATGCTCTGGGTACGCAAGGCCCAACCGGTAATGGCCGCGGTGACATTAGGGTTGCCGTCCCGGTCTCCCCCGATCCAGGAACCAAAGCGGATGAAGGCAGGGATATCGATATCATCATTCGCAAAAACTCGGCGTGCGGCCCGGCGTGCTGCCCGATAGGTGCGCGGTACCGCCTCAAAAAGGCTATCCCGGAAGTAAAACAGACCGTTTTCAACTTCGTCCTGTACTTGCGGTTTGTTGGCGCGCACCTCTTCGGTTTCCCAGAGAATCTGGATTTGCGCCCGCAGGTTGTCAATCACTTCCTGTTCTTCCTCGTCATTGAGGGTGGGGTCGTCGAGCATTTTACTGGTCACAAAAATGCGGCGTAGGCCATGGAGGACGGTCCGTCGCTTGGACTCCGTGGGGTGTGCTGTGAATACCGGCAAGTAGCGAATCTGATCCAGGAGGAATTGTATCTGTCCAGGGTTAATACCCTGTCTTTGCAATTCGCGGAAGGTTTCCTCGAAGGAGCCAGTCCACAACGCGTCTCTTTTTTGGAGCAGGCGGCGGCGGTGTAGGTGCTGGAACTCTTCTTCGGCGATATTGACCAAACTAAAGTAAGTGTTAAACGCGCGGATGACCAGAACCAGATCGTCTTGGGGGAGGGCATCGATAAAGCGGGCGAGCCGCTCACGGAGACGAACATCCTCCCGCTTGTGTAGGCGAATGTATCCCTGGCGAAGCTGTTCTACCGCGTTGAATACACGGGATCCGGCTTGCTCGCGCAGGACTTCGCCCAGCAGGTTGCCGAGCAGTTTAACGCGGGCACGGAGCGCCTTGTCGTTGATGGTCGTCTTTTCCACGGTTCCGTCTCCTTGTTCATGTTCAGGGGCGACGACCACCGGGTCGTCCGCTGAAGCTGAGGGTCTCTGGGGGGCTGCCTGGGAAAAATCCCTGTCGCGGTCTTCCGCTTTAGGTTAATGGAGCGGAATGGCCCGGGATCACTTTTCACGGCTGGCTTTGCATCTAACGTAATGGGAAGCGTGCTACAGGTCAATTCATAACAAAGGTTGATGGCTGCCCAACCCCAAGCCGACGTAGCGTATCGAGGCTGCACAAGCATGGCATTCGGTTTGCTTTTGAGTTAGTCTAACTGCCGTGCAGTGCAAGGAGTCCCGCAGGCTTTTTCACTACCCTAAAAGCGCCATGAAGTTATAGTCTAAGGAGATAAAAAATGGCCGGACAACAAAAAGGACAGATCCTTCAGGATCCTTTTCTCAATCTGTTGCGTAAAGAGCACGTTCCTGTCGCCATCTATCTGGTGAATGGTATCAAGCTGCAAGGCTTTGTGGAGTCCTTTGACCAGTTCGTTGTATTGCTTCGCAATAATGTGAGTCAGATGATTTATAAGCACGCTATTTCTACGGTGGTTCCTGGTCGCGATGTGCGTTTGCCCTTGCCGGAAGCTGAAGGTGAGGGCAGTACTGAAGAAGAGGCCTGATTCTGGCGAATACCGCTGTTGCTGTGGCCGCGCCCCAGGAGAGGGTTCTCCTCGTCCATGTTGTATTACATGGTGAGGCGGATCCCGACGATGGGGCAGAGTTTTTTCATCTGGCCACGGATAGTGGTGCGGACGTATTAGAACTACTTTCCGTTCAGCGCAGTCGTCCTGATCCGGCGACTTTTCTGGGGCGTGGCAAGGTGGCGGAGCTTGCGGAGCGGGTCTCAGAATTGTCTGTGGATCTCGTTCTTTTCGACCGGATTTTGAGCCCGGTGCAGGAGCGCAATCTGGAGCGGACCCTCCAATGCCGGGTCATCGACCGGGTAGGTCTTATCCTCGATATTTTTGCGCGGCGAGCGCGCACCCATGAAGGCAAATTGCAGGTGGAGCTCGCGCAACTGACGCGTTTGCGGACACGTCTCATCCGTGGTTGGACTCATCTGGAACGCCAGCGCGGCGGCATCGGGTTGAGGGGGCCGGGTGAAACCCAGCTGGAAACAGACCGTCGCCTCATCGGCGAGCGTATTCTTTCTCTGCGCGGACGTCTGGTCAAGGTGGCAGCGCATCGGGCAACACAACGGCGGGCGCGGCAGCGGGCACCCCTGCCGACGGTTGCCCTGGTCGGTTATACCAACGCCGGTAAATCCTCCCTTTTCAACGCCCTCACGGAAAGTTCCAGTTACGCTGCGGATCGCCTTTTTGCGACACTCGATCCGGCCATACGGCGGTTGCAGGTAGCGGGGCACGAAGCCATTCTCCTGGCCGATACTGTCGGTTTTTTGCGTGATTTACCGACGGATTTGATTGCCGCTTTTCGTGCGACTTTGGAAGAGGTGAACC
>NZ_JBYCKR010000056.1:0-9133 GCF_057473505.1 Acidithiobacillus sp. TH-A35
TCTATCGACCGCCGACCGCAAAGCCGCCAGATCGTGGCGCAGCGCCGCCACGTCGTCGTCCTGCGCCACGGACTTGAGCCGCTCGTCGAGAATCTGATCGAGCAGCACCGCCATCTCCGCCATGGCCTCTGCACTTTTCTGATCCGCGCCACGCTTCACATAGGCATCGGCGAGACGCGAAATCAGCGGGCCGGAATTACGCAGCACCGGCCACAGACGTTGCAACCAAAAGATGTTGATGGACATGTCAGCCCTGCGCCGCCGCCACGGCCTTCATGGCTGCGTCGGTGAGGCCATCGGCGGTGATCAGGGAAAGCCCGCTCTCCCGCAGCATCGCCATGCCCTCCTCCTTCCGGGTACCCTCCAGACGCACCACCACCGGCAAGTGAAGACCCACCTCCGCCGCCGCCTGGATGATGCCTTCCGCCAGCAGATCACAGCGGGTGATCCCACCGAAGATATTGACCAGTATGGCCTTCACCCGGTTGTCCGAAAGAATGAGCTTGAAGGCCTGGGTGACCTTGTCCGCGGCCGCGCCACCGCCCACATCCAGAAAATTGGCGGGCTCACCGCCGTGCAGCTTGATCAGGTCCATGGTCGCCATGGCCAGACCGGCACCGTTGACCATGCAGCCGATGTTACCTTCCAGGGAGATGTAATTCAGTCCGAACTGCCGCGCCGTAATCTCCCGCCCGTCCTGCTGGGTCGAGTCAAAGAGTTCATCAGACTCAGGGTGGCGGTACAGGGCGTTGTCGTCCATCACCACCTTGGCATCCAGGGCCAGCAGCCTGCCTTCGGCGGTGATGGCGAGGGGATTGATTTCCACCATAAGGGCGTCGAGCCGTTGCGCCAGGCGATACATGCCCTGCATGATGCGCGTGAGTTGCTGCACCTGGCTGGCGTCCAGTCCGAACTGGAAACCGAGCTGGCGTGCTTGAAAAGGCAGAAAGCCGGTGCTGGGCTCGACCACGACCCGATGCAGGGCCTCCGGCCGGGAGGCCGCCAACTCCTCGATATCCATACCGCCTTCCTGAGTCGCCAGAAAGGTGATCCGCGCCTGCCCCCGATCCACCATCAAGGCCAGATAAAGCTCGCGGGCGATGCGACTGGGCTCCTCGATAAGCAAAGCCGCTACGTGCTGCCCCTGCGGACCGGTCTGCGCCGTGACCAGCGGTTTGCCCAGCAACTCCTGCGCCGCCTTTTCCACTTGGGCAATGCTTTCCACCATCCGCACGCCACCGGCCTTGCCGCGTCCACCGGCATGCACCTGTGCTTTGACGACCCAGGCCGGACCACCCAGTTCACGGGCCTGATTCACTGCCTCCCGCACCGAGAAGGCGGGAATGGCCCGGGGCACCGGCACCCCTTCTTCGGCGAGCAGGCGCTTGGCCTGATACTCATGCAAATTCATGAAATTTCCTCACAAACGACGCACCAGCGCCGCACTAAACTCCGCCGTACTCAAGGCGGGAACGTCACCACGCAACGCCGCCAGATCACCGGTCACTTCGCCGCTGGCGATGGCCGCGTTCATGGCCGCCACGATGCGCGTCGCCGCCTCGCCCCAACCCAGATGCTCCAGCATCATCACCGCCGACAAAATCAGCGAACTGGGATTGGCCTTGCCTTGCCCGGCGATATCCGGCGCCGTACCGTGGGTGGCCTCAAAAATCGCATGGGTATCGGAGAGGTTCGCCCCCGGCGCCATGCCGATGCCGCCCACTTCCGCCGCCAGCGCATCGGAAATATAGTCGCCGTTGAGGTTAAGCGTGGCCACCACCGAATAATCTTCCGGCCGCAACAAAATCTGCTGCAGGAAGTTGTCGGCAATGACATCCTTGATAATCAGCTTACCATCGGCGATGGCCTGCTGCTCGACCGCCTGCGCCGCCGCCTTGCCCTCCGCCTTGCTGATAGCCGCCTTCTGCCGCCAGGTGAAGACCCGTCCGGCGAACTCCCGCTCGGCCAAGGCATAGCCCCAGTCGCGGAAACCGCCCTCGGTGAACTTCATGATATTGCCCTTATGCACCAGGCTCACCGAGGGCTTGCCATGCTCCAGCGCATACTGGATGGCGCGGCGCACCAGACGCTCCGAGCCCTCCACCGACACCGGCTTGATGCCGATGGCCGAACTGGCCGGGAAGCGGATTTTGCTGACCCCCATCTCTTCCTGCAAAAAGCGGATGATTTTTTCCGCTTCCGGACTGCCCGCCGGCCACTCGATACCGGCGTAAATATCCTCGGCGTTTTCCCGGAAGATGACCATGTCGACCTTTTCCGGATGGCACACAGGGCTGGGCGTGCCCGCAAAATAACGTACCGGCCGCAAGCAGACGTAGAGGTCCAGATCCTGGCGCAGTGCCACATTGAGGCTGCGGATTCCGCCACCCACCGGGGTCTCCAACGGCCCCTTGATGGCGATCTTGTACGCGCGAATAGCGGCCATGGTTTCTTCGGGAAGATACTGTCCCGCACCGTAGAGCGTCACCGCCTTCTGCCCGGCAAAAAGCTCCATCCAGGCAATCCGCCGCTGGCCGCCATAAGCGGCCTGCACCGCGGCATCCACCACCGCACGCATGGCCGGCGTGACATCACAACCGATACCGTCCCCCTCGATGAAGGGAATAATGGGCTGATCGGGCACCCGCAGCACCCCATCCACCTGGGTGATGGGCTTCCCCTGAGCCGGAACCTGAATATGCGCCATGGTCACGATACCTTCTCCAGTTGCTCGCTGGCCCAGGACAAGGCGCCGCCCTTCAGAATCAACTCCAGATCACGGGCACTCGCCAACTGCGGCATAACCGGAATATCCAGCCCTTGGGTTTCATCGCGCAGCGTCAGCACCTGGCCCAGCGCCAGCCCCCTGATATCCAGACTGAGCTGATCCCCCGCCTGCACCCTGGCATAATCCGCCGCGTCCACGAAGGTCAGGGGCAGGATACCGAAGTTGATGAGATTAGCGAGGTGAATACGCGCAAACTACTTGACCAGCACCGCGCGCACGCCGAGATAGCGGGGCGCCAGTGCCGCATGTTCACGGCTGGAACCCTGCCCGTAATTGTGACCCGCCACGATAAAACCGCCCCCAGCCGCCTTGGCGCGGGCCGGGAAAGTCTCATCCACCATGTGGAAGACAAACTCCGAAATGGCTGGCAGATTGGAGCGCAGCGGCAGCACCTTGGCTCCGGCCGGCATGATGTGGTCAGTGGTAATGTCATCTTCCAGCCGAATCAGTACCTCGCCCTGCAGGCTTGCCGGAGCGGCCTGCCCGGTGGGAAGTTTGGCGATGTTGGGGCCACGGATGATGTCCACCGGGCTGCCTTCGGCGGCGGGGGCGAGCACCATACGGTCATCGACCAGAAAGTGCTCAGGTACCGGCACGTGAATGGGCGCCAGCCCCAGATCGCGGGGATCGGTGATCACCCCGGTCAAGGCACAGGCGGCACAGGTTTCCGGGCTCGCCAGATACACCGCCGCATTTTTAGTACCGGAACGCCCGTAGAAATTGCGGTTGAAGGAACGCACCGAGACGCCTTCCGTGGGCGGCGCGAAGCCCATGCCGATGCAGGGTCCGCAGGCCGATTCCAGAATGCGCGAACCGGCCCCGATGAAGTCCAGAAGGCCGCCATCCCTGGTCACCATTTCCATCACCTGCCGCGACCCCGGCGATACCCCCAGGCTGACGCCATCAGCGATGACCTTGCCCTTGAGCATGCTCGCCACGGTCATCAAATCCGTATAGGACGAGTTGGTGCACGATCCGATGGCCACCTGCGCCACGGGCGTGCCCGCCACCTCGCGCACTTTCTGGACGTTGTCGGGGCTGTGCGGACAGGCGATGAGGGGCTCCAACTGGTCGAGATCGATTTCCAGCACCTCGTCATAGCCGGCATCAGCATCCGCCACCCACTCCGACCAGGAGGCATCGCGCCCCTGCGCCGCCAGGTAACGGCGGGTCACGGCATCACTGGGGAACACGCTGGTGGTGGCGCCCAATTCGGCACCCATGTTGGTGATGGTCGCCCGCTCCGGCACGCTGAGGTGGGCGACACCCGGCCCGAAATACTCAAAGACTTTGCCGACACCGCCCTTCACCGTCTTGTGGCGCAGCACTTCGAGAATAATGTCCTTGGCGCTGACAAAAGGCTGCAAGCGGCCGGTCAGTTTGACCCCGACCACCTGCGGCATATTGAGGTTGAAAGGCAACCCGCCCATGGCCAGGGCAATATCGAGACCGCCCGCACCAATGGCCAGCATGCCCGCTCCGCCGGAAGTCGGCGTGTGGGAATCGGAGCCCAGCAGGGTGCCGCCCGGCCTGGAAAATCGCTCCAGGTGCACCTGATGGCAGATGCCGTTGCCGGGACGCGAGAAATGTACGCCGTACTTCGCGGCAAAGCTCTGCAGAAAACGGTGGTCGTCGGCGTTCTCGAAGCCCGACTGGAGCATGTTGTGGTCCACATAGGACACCGACAGCTCCGTGCGCACACGCGGCAGGCCGAGGGCCTCAAATTGCAGATAGGCCATGGTCCCCGTGGCGTCCTGGGTCAGGGTCTGGTCGATACGGATAGCGATAGGGCTCCCCGCTTCCAGCGTGCCACTGACCAAATGGGCGGCAAGTATTTTCTGGGTGACATTCATAGCCATGAACTGCATCTCCTGATCTGCGGGAAATCGGTCGGGAACAACGGGTGCCTCCATCATCGCAAAAGCACCGCCCCGCGCCAAGTATCAGCAGACCCTGAATGGCGAAACAGGACTAGATCCAGGCGGCCGCCCGCCGCAAACGCGCCAACGTCTCTTCCTTACCCAATAAAGCCAGAGTCGCATCAATGGGTGGCGACACCGCCCGCCCGGCCACCGCCACCCGCAGGGGTTGCGCGACCTTACCCATCTTGCCGTCGGCATAGGTCAACGCCAGTTCCTGGATCACGCTGTGAATCGCCGCTGCCTCCCAGTTCAGCAACGCGTCCAGCGCCTGCGCCAGGGTCACCAGCAAGGCGCCCTGTCCGTGCAGATGTTTCTCCACATCTTTGGGTTCACCGGCCACCGGCGCCACATAAAACATCTCCGCCGCCGCCGCCATCTCCACCAAGGTCTTGGACCGCTCCTGCAACAACGCCACCACCGCCGGGAGGGCCGGCCCGGCCGCCAGCAAAGACTCGGTTACGCGCACGGCGTTGAGGTAAGGCAGCAGATGCTGCGCCAACCCCTCCGGCGTCAGCCGCTGCATATGCTGGGCATTGATCCACAATAGCTTTTCTGGGTTGAAGGCCGATGCCGCCTTGTTCACCGCATCAATGCGGAAAAATTCCACCATTTCCTCGCGGGTGAAGATTTCCTGATCGCCATGGGACCAGCCCAGCCGCACCAGAAAATTGAGCAGCGCGTCGGGTAAAAAGCCTTGCTCGCGGTATTCCAGCACGCTCACCGCGCCGTGGCGCTTGGACAGCTTTTGCTTGTCTGGCCCGAGGATCATCGGCACATGGGCATAAGCGGGCACCTGGGCGCCGAGCGCCTGCAGAATCTGCATCTGCCGCGGCGTATTATTGAGATGATCGTCGCCGCGGATCACGTGGGTGATCCCCATATCCCAGTCATCCACCACCACACAGAAGTTGTAGGTCGGCGTCCCGTCGGAGCGCGCGATAATCAGATCATCCATTTCACTGTTCTGAAAGCGCACCGTACCGTGAATCAGGTCTTCCACCACGGTCTCACCGCTATCCGGGCTCAGAAAGCGGATCACCGGCGCAACCCCCTCACGCGCTGCCGTGCGCTGCCGGCAACGTCCGTCATAGCGCGGTTTCTCGCCGCGCCCGCGCTGATCTTCGCGCATGGTTTCCACTTCTTCACGACTGCAATAGCAATGATAGGCCGTCCCTGCCGCCAGCATCTGCGCCAGCACTTCCCGGTAGCGGTCCATGCGCCGCATCTGATAGAACGGGCCTTCATCCCAGTCCAGCCCCAGCCAGGCCATCCCCTCCAGAATGGCGGTCGTCGCTTCCGGCGTCGAGCGCTCCACATCCGTATCCTCGATACGCAGAACGAAGTGCCCCCCCTGCTGACGTGCGTGCAGCCAGGAGTAAAGCGCGGTGCGCACACCACCAATATGCAGATAACCGGTGGGACTGGGGGCGAAACGGGTACGAACGGACATGATGCGCAACCTGAGACTGGCGAAAACAGGATAATAACAGCCTCTTTGACCCGCCGGTATCCTGCGCATCGCCAGCTTTCGCCGCGAATCACGCCCTGCGCAGACCGGCAAACAGCGTTTGACTCAAGGCATTCCTTTTGCTTACTATCCAGTAACGGGTGGCAAGCATGATGCCAACTCCATGTTTATTATAATATCCTTTTACGAAGGGTTACATCTGCGGGACGCCCATTGTGGATCGAACCCGCCCAGGAAGGAGTAACATGAAAAAGCGACTCATCGCTGTCGCCACGCTGGTGGCGCTGGGGGGCATTCCTATGGTCTGGGCGGAGAGCCAGACCATAGGCTTGCAACAAAGCGATCTTCAGAGCGGTGTGGCAGACACCTTGAACACCACCGAACAGACTGCGGATTTGCAAGGCGGCGGATCGGGCAACGGGCAAAGCGGTAATGCTTCCGGCCTGTCAGCCACCCTGCAGCAGTTCGAGGCATCAGGCGCCTTTGGCAACCAGACGGAGACCGGCAATGTCTGGACACATATTGATGACGGCCTGCGCATCAGCGACGTCTCACGAGTAGAGGTAAACAAATGGCGCACCTGGTTCCTGCAACACCAGGGTAAGCTGGAACAAATCTTCGATAACTCCCGTCCTTTTCTTTTTTATGTGGTGTCAGCAGTTGCGCAGCGCGGCCTGCCCATGGAACTGGCGCTGTTGCCGGCCATCGAGAGCGGTTACAACCCCAAGGCCTATTCTCCGGCGGCGGCAGCGGGTCTCTGGCAATTCATACCCGGTACCGCCCGCAATTTCGGCCTGCAAAATACCCGCTACGGCGATCCCCGCCTGAGCCTCACCGCCTCCACCAACGCGGCCCTCGACTATCTGTCTTATCTCTACAACTATTTCGGTGGCAACTGGCTCCTTGCCATCGCGTCCTATAATGCCGGACAGGGCACCGTCTCCGCCGCCATCCAACAAAATGTCGCGGCGGGCAAGCCCACGGACTTCTGGGACCTCAATCTCCCGGAGCAAACAGAAAACTACGTTGCCGAGTTGCTCGCCCTGGCGCAGGTCATCAAAAACGCCAGCGCTTACCATGTTTCCCTGCCCATCATTCCCAATGCGGCACATATTGCGGTAGTCACCACCCCAAAATCCGTGGCACTCAACGTAGCAGCGAATCTGATGAACATGCCGGTCAGCGAATTGCGGCACCTCAATGCCGGGCTGAGCTATGGCGTCGCACCGGCCGATTACCAGCTTGTGGTGCCCAAAGGCAAGGCTGGAGCACTGAAAACAGCGCTTTTGACCATGCCCCAGGAAGTAGCCGCACGACCTGTAGCCGCGCCTATAGCCGCACCACCGCTCAGTCACATCACCATCCGCCCCGGTGAGACGCTCTGGCATCTGGCGCAACGGGCCGGAGTCAGCATCACCAATCTCAAACGCTGGAATCACATCCGTTCCGCGCGCGACCTGCAAGTCGGACGACATCTGGTTGTCTATGGCGCCGGCGGTCTGCGTCATGCGGTCTATGCGCAAAACAGCCAGCCGCTCAGGGTGCGTCCGGGCAACACGCTCTCGCAACTCGCGCAGCGGGCCCGCGTCAGCGTCCGCGACCTCATGCGCTGGAACCATATCCGTTCCGCGCGTGACCTGCAGGTTGGCGAGACGCTCACGGTACATGGCGGTGCTGCCGCACCGGTCTATACCGCCGCGCGCGGTCACCAGCGCCTTACCGTCCGGCCCGGTGAAAGTCTCTGGCAAATCGCCCAGCGCGCCGGGGTCGGCGTCGCCGTGCTGGCCCGCGCCAACCACCTCACCGAGCGGACCGTCCTCCATCCCGGACAGGTGCTGAATATCCCGGCACAAACCGTGGTTGCCGCCATCAACCACCGGCAGGAGCGCGCCGCCACCCAGGCACGGACGACGACTTATGTGGTGCGTCAGGGAGATACGCTCTGGCAGATTGCCCAGCAATTCCATGTCCAGCCCAAATCGCTGATTCAGTGGAATCGCCTGGCCTCGGCCAGCGATATTCAACCGGGCTCACATCTCACCATTTATACGCGCTGATTCTAACGTAAGGGGTTTTTGCAATGGGTTTTATGGAAGGTAAAAAGGCACTGGTTGTCGGCGTGGCCAATGACCGCTCCATCTGCTGGGGCATCGCTCAGGCCATGCATCGCCAGGGTGCAGAAGTGCTCCTCACCTATCAGGGCGAGCGCACCAAAAGCCGGGTGGAAGAGCTGGCGAGCCAAATCGGTGCACCAGAGCCCCTGGAACTGGACCTGATGAACGAAGAACAACTGGCTGGCACCATGCGTGAGATCCAGTCGCTCTGGGGTGGCGTCGATATCGGCATTCATGGCGCCGCTTTTGCGCCCAAAGACGAGCTCAGCGGCAGCTATCTGGACGCCACCACCCGCGAGGGCTTCCGCATTGCCCACGAGGTATCCTCTTACAGCTTCACCGCCATGGCCAAGGCCATGCACCCGCTCATGCAGGGCCGACAGGGCGCCCTGCTGGCCCTCAGCTACCTCGGCGCCGAGCGCGCCATGGCCAACTACAATGTGATGGGACTCGCCAAGGCCAGCCTCGAAGCCAGCATTCGTTATCTCGCCTACGCGCTGGGGCCGGACGGCATCCGCGTCAACGCCATTTCCGCCGGGCCTATCCGCACCCTCGCGGCCAGCGGTATCAGCGACTTCCGCAAGATCCTGGATCACTATGCGGAACATGCGCCCCTGCGCCGCAACGTGACCCAGGACGAAGTCGGCAACACCGCCGCCTTCCTCTGCTCCGACCTCGCCTCCGGCATCACCGGCGAAATCACCTACGTGGACGGCGGTTTCAACACCGTCGGCTTCTGAGGCGCACACCGGACCATCGCGGCGCGCCGCTCACCGCATCGCGCGCCCCACCTCTGCAAGCATCTCCTCAAAACTTTTGGCGAAAGCGGCCAGGCCTTCCA
>NZ_JBYCKR010000057.1:0-11275 GCF_057473505.1 Acidithiobacillus sp. TH-A35
CGCCTGCTGGCTGGTTCCCGTCCCGAAGAAATCGCTGAAGCCCGGGCGAACGCCGCCGCCGCTCAGGCCACCCTGGCCAATGCGGAAATCACCTGGCGCCGGCAGCAGGCGCTGGCTGCTGAGCAATATGTACCCAAGCAGAATCTGGATAATGCAGCCGCCGCCCTGAAAACCGCCCGGGCCAATCTGGATCACGCCCAACAGGGCCTGACCCTGGCGATCAAAGGGCCGCGCCAAGAAGACATTGCCGCTGCCCGCAGCCAGCTCACCGCCGAGCAGGCCGCTCTGCATCTGGCACAGCGCCAACTGGCGGACACCAAACTCTTCGCGCCGCAAGAGGGCGTGGTACAGGACCGCATCCTCGAACCGGGGGATATGGCCAGTCCACAGGTGCCCGTTTTTACCCTTGCATTGGACAATCCCATCTGGGTACGTGCCTATCTGCCCGAGAAATCGCTGGGGCAGGTGCGCCTCGGCATGCAGGCCAACATCGAGAGTGATTCTTTTCCAGGAAAGCATTTCGCGGGTTGGGTCGGCTTTATTTCGCCCACGGCTGAATTCACCCCCAAGACCGTACAGACCACCGAACTGCGCACCGAGCTGGTGTATCGGGTGCGTATTTATGCCTGTAATCCCGGGCACCAGTTGCGCCTGGGCATGCCCGTGACGGTGCAGATTCCGCTCCGAAATAACCCGCCACAGAATCGGAACACGAACGTCTGCGGACGCTGAACCATGACCGACACGACCTTGCGTTTCAGTCAGGTCAGCAAAAGCTTCGCCCGCGGCAAAGACCGGGTGCAAGCGCTGAACAACCTGGATATGAGCCTTCCCCCAGGTTCCATCACCGGCCTTTTAGGCCCTGATGGCGCCGGCAAAACCACGCTGATGCGCCTTGCCGCCGGGCTGTTGATTCCCGACAGCGGCACGATATCCGTCCTCGGCGCCGATACCCGTCGGCAGGCGAGACAGGTGCAGACCGCCATCGGTTATATGCCGCAGCGCTTTGGTCTTTATGAAGATCTCACGGTACAGGAGAATCTCGACCTGTACGCCGATTTGCAGGGATTAACGCCGGTGGCGGCTGCTTCCCGCCAGCGGGAACTGCTCAAACTCACCGCACTCGGCCCCTTTGGTGCCCGGCGCGCCGGAGCGCTGTCCGGTGGCATGAAACAAAAGCTCGGCGTCGCTTGCGCCCTGCTGCGTGCCCCGCAACTGCTCCTCCTGGACGAGCCGACGGTGGGCGTGGATCCCATTGCCCGTCGCGAACTCTGGGTAATCATCCAGGGGCTCAAGGAACAGGGCGTCACGGTGCTCATGAGCACCGCCTATTTTGATGAGGCGGAGCGCTGTGACGAAATCATTCTGCTGCATCAGGGCAAGCTCCTGAAAAAGGACAGCCCCGCGGCCTTCCATCAACCGCTGAACGGGCGCTGTTTTCTAGTCACCCAGGCAGTGGTGAGCAAACGCCACCTGCGGGAAACCCTGCAACACCGGGCCAGCGTCCAGGACGCGCGCATCCTCGCCGAAGGCGTGCGCGTGCTCTGCCGGGATACCCGACCCCATGCCGTGGCGGGGGAAGACTGGCAGATTGCGGCACCTACCTTTGAGGATGCCTTTGTCGACCTGTTAGGTGCCCCCGAAGACCCGGATGCCGAAATCATGTCCGACCCTCCATCCGCCGCCCCGCCCACGGACCAGAAAGCAGAAACCGTAGTGGAAGTGCGCGACCTATGCAAGTTCTACGGCAAGTTCGAGGCGGTTAAAGGCAACACCTTCACCGTTCGCAAAGGCCAGGTATTTGGCCTGCTGGGCGCCAACGGCGCCGGCAAGACCACCACCTTTCGCATGCTCTGCGGCCTGCTCCCCGCTTCTTCCGGCACCCTGCAGATTGCCGGAGTGGATATGCGCCATGCCACCGCCCAGGCCCGGGGCCGCATCGGCTACGTCGCCCAGAAGTTTGCGCTGTATGGCAACCTCAGCGCTGATCAGAACCTGGCCTTCTTCTCGGCGGCCTACGGGCTGCGCGGCAAGACGCGACAAACGCGTCTGGACTGGGCGCAACGGGAATTCCAGTTGGCCGACTATCGCAATGTCAATGTCGACGACCTACCCCTCGGAATCAAGCAGCGCCTGGCCCTGGCCTGCGCCCTCCTGCACGAACCGCCCATTCTCTTCCTGGACGAACCCACCTCTGGGGTGGATCCCCTCGCCCGCCGCGAATTCTGGCAGCGCATCAATGCCCTGGCCGAAGGCGGGGTGACGGTGCTGATCACCACCCATTTCATGGACGAGGCCGAATATTGCGACCAACTCGTCCTGATGTCTCTGGGCGAGGTGCTGGCCCAGGGCAGCCCCCAGGAAATACGGGATCAGGCCAAAGATCCGGCACACCCCGAGCCGAGCATGGAAGAGGCCTTCATCCATCTCATTCAGGAACACGAAAGCCAGATCCGGAGAGCATCATGAAGCTCCAGCGCCTGCGCGGCCTGATTCGCAAGGAGTTCATCCAGATCTGGCGCGACCCATCCGCCATTGCCATCGCTTTTGTCATGCCGGTGTTTCTGCTTTTTCTTTTTGGCTATGGCGTATCGCTGGACGCGCGCCATGTGCCGGTGGCCGTGGTGGTGGACCAGCCCAGTGCGGAAACCAGCGCCTTTATCGGCGGGCTACAGCAGTCGGCTTACTTCACGCCACAGATCTATGGCAGTATTCAAGCGGCCCGACAGGCAGTGATGACGCGCAGAGCCGACGGTATTCTCTGGCTGCGCGGCGACTTCAGCCGTCAGGTGTTGCAAGGGGACACCACCAGCATCGGGGTATTCGTCAATGGTAAGGATGCCAATAATGCCCGCATTTTGCAGGGTTACCTGCAGGGTGTCTGGCAGGCGTGGCTGCAACAACGCGCTGCTAGCGCCGGGGCCGCGCTGGTCATTCCGGTCACCGGTCAGGACCGTATCTGGTTCAATCCGGCTCTGCGCAGCCGCGATTATCTGGTACCGGGGCTCATTGCCGTGATCATGACCCTCATTGGTGCTCTGCTGACAGCACTGGTGGTGGCCCGGGAATGGGAGCGCGGCACCATGGAAGCCCTCATGGCCAGTCCGGTGACCATGGGGGAGATCCTCCTCGGCAAGCTCATCCCCTATTTCTTTCTCGGTATGGGCGGCATGCTCCTGTCCGTGGCGCTGGCGGTCTGGCTCTTCGCCGTCCCTCTGGTGGGCAGCTTCTGGGTCCTGCTGCTTTGCTCCTCGCTCTTTTTACTGGCGGCGCTGGGCATGGGACTGCTGATCTCCAGCGCTGCCCACAACCAGTTCGTGGCCGGTCAAATCGCCATTATCGTGACCTTCCTGCCGGCCTTTATCCTCTCGGGCTTTATCTTCGATATCCAGTCCATGCCCACGGCTATCCAGGTCATCACCCATATCGTGGCCGCCCGCTACTTCGTCACTATTCTGCAGACCCTCTTCCTCGCCGGTGACGTCTGGCCCGTCATTCTCTGGAACAGCCTGGCTCTGGCACTCATGGCGACCTTCTTTCTCGGCGCCACCCTGCGTCGTTCTCGCAAGAGGCTGGACTGATGCTGGCGCGAGTCTGGGCTTTGGTGATCAAGGAATTCCTCGCTCTGCTGCGAGACAAAAAGAGCCGATTCGTGCTGATCGGTCCGCCTCTGATTCAGTTGCTGGTCTTCGGCTATGCCGCGACTTTCGATCTCAATCATATCCCCTACGCAGTCTACAATCAGGATTCCGGTTTTGCGTCCAGAGAGTTATTAGGACATTTTCAGGGCTCCCCCGCCTTTCAGCAGGTGGCGATTATTACCCATAATGCCCAGATCGCGCCCCTGATCAACAATCAGAAAGTGTTGCTGGTACTGCAGATCGGTCCGAACTTCACCCGCGACCTGCTGCTGCATCACCCGGCATCCGTACAGGTCATCATTGACGGTCGCAACTCCAACAGCGCCACCCTGGCCCTCAATTACGTCAACAGTGTCATCCTGTCTTTCGACACCCACTGGGCCGCCACCCACCATTGGGGCAAGCCTCCGGCACAACTGGTGGTTCGCTCCTGGTTCAACCCTAATCTGTTATCCCGCTGGTTTATAGTGCCAGGCATTGTCGCTCTACTGACCCTGGTGGTCACCCTGCTGGTGACCGGGTTGTCCGTAGCGCGGGAGCGCGAGCAGGGTACCTTCGATCAGTTGCTCGTCACCCCGCTGAATCCCCTGGAAATTCTTCTGGGCAAGGCGCTGCCCGGCTTCATCATTGGCGCGCTGGAAGGCGTTTTTATCATCCTCGCGGGAGTTTTCTGGTTTCAGGTACCCTTCATCGGCAGCATCCTGGCGCTGGCGCTGGGCATGGCGCTGTTCCTGCTCGCCGCCATCGGCATCGGGCTGATGATCTCATCGCTCGCCGTCACCCAGCAGCAGGGTCTGTTGGGGGTATTTCTTTTTTTGGTGCCCGCCATCATTCTCTCCGGCTTCGCCACCCCCATCGCCAACATGCCGGAATTGGTGCAGGATCTCACCTATATCAATCCCATGCGTTACTTCCTGGTGATCGTGCGCGGGGTTTTTCTGGAGGGCGACGGCTTTCACGAACTCTGGTCGCAATACTGGCCATTGGCCCTGATCGCCCTGAGTTCCATGACCGCCGCGGCCTGGTTGTTCCGCCACCGGATGCAGTGAATCCGGAGGGACACGGCCCTCTTCAGGCCCCGACGCGCAGGGGAATGCGCTTGCGCCCGAAACGCCCCGGTCTGGCCTCGAAATGCCCGGCAATACGGTGGCCGCAATGGGGACAATGCCCCTCCGGAGTCAGGTGATATGACAATATCTGATACCAGTCGCGGACGATCAATGCCGCCCCGCATCCGGGACAAAAAGTGGTATCGCCCTCCTGATCATGCACATTGCCGGTATAGACGTAATGCAAACCCGTCTCCATGGCCACGCGGCGTGCCCGCACCAGGGTATCTGCCGGTGTGGCGGGCACATCCGGCATCCGGTAGTCGGGATGGAAAGCGGAGAAATGCAGCGGTACGTCGGGACCCAGATGCCCCATCATCCACTCCGCCGCCGCACGGATTTCCGCCTCGGAGTCATTATGGCCCGGAATAAGCAGCGTGGTGATTTCCAGCCAGGTCTGGGTCTCCTTGACGATATACTCCAGTGTTTCCAGCACGGGGGCGAGATGCGCTCCGGTCAGCTTGAAGTAAAATTCGTCGGTAAAGGCCTTAAGGTCGACATTGGTTGCGTCCATTTTGGCGAAAAACTCCGCTCGCGGCTGCGCATGGATATAACCGGCGGTAACGGCCACGGTCTTGACGCCGACGGCATGGCAGGCATCCGCCGTATCCATGGCGTATTCGGCAAAAATAACCGGATCGTTATAGGTAAAGGCCACACTTTTGACATCCAGCGATTGGGCGGTTGCCGCGATGCCTGCGGGACTCGCCTGGTCCTGGAGCCGGTCCATTTCGCGGGATTTGGAAATATCCCAGTTCTGGCAGAACTTGCAGGCCAGATTACAGCCTGCTGTGCCAAAAGAAAGCACACTACTGCCGGGATAAAAATGATTCAGGGGTTTTTTCTCGATGGGGTCAATACAAAAACCCGAGGAGCGACCATAGGTGGTGAGGACCATGGTGTCGCCCTTCCGCATTCGCACGAAACAAGCCCCGCGTTGCCCTTCCTGCAGACGGCAGTCGCGCGGACAAAGGTCACACTGAATGCGCCCATCGGCGAGTTTATGCCAGTAGCGGCCCGGATGCGTTATAAGCGTCTCCTTATCCATTGCCCCTCCTCCCTGGCGTCTGTTCTTCACGCCATTTCTCCACCGTATACCAATACACTTCTATTTCTCCGGCCCAGAAATCTGCAGGCAAACCCGCCTTGCGTTTGAGCGCTCGCAGAAATTCCCGTGGCTGGGGAAGCTCTTCCCACACCTGGGGAAGAAAGGTGCCACGACGCGAACCATAAGTGAGAACCAACCCATGCCGGTGGGGGTCAATTTGCGCCAAAAGGCTCTCCTCGCTGTCAAAATGTATCCGCTGCAGCGCAGAGAGTAATGAAACTTCCACCCGCACCTGTGACCACTCCGCTACAGCCAGCGGCGGAAAACGTGGATCCTCGAAGGCCGCCGCCAGGGCATTGGCGCGCAGGTCCACCCCGAGGGGACGATAGGCTTGCAGGCTGCCGATGCAGCCTCGCAAGCCCTGGGGTCCGGTCAGCGTCACAAAAGTCGCACCAGGCTGCTGCGCCCAGTTCGGCACAGCCGCAAACTCAGCGGGCAAACCCAACGCCCCGGTAATCGTAGCACGGGCTACATCGAGCAGGATTTCCCCGGCTTCCGGCGGAAGCCCACCGATCTTTTCGTCACCTTCATGCATGGTCATGGCTCTCTCCGTAAAAAGCGACTGCGGCATAGCCCACCACCGCATCACGGGACCCTGCCGTATCACCCGAGTTACACAGCCCCACCAGACGTGGGTGCAGGTGGTGCTTACGGGCGACCGGGAGAAGGCCATTGATAGGCGTGGCGCCGCAAGCCTGCTCGTGGTCGATGGGCATGGGATCGAAGCGCAATATTTCCTCCACCGTATGGTGGTCTATCGCACGGGCTTCGGCATAGGGATGATAGTGAGAAAGATCGGAACTGATGACGATGACCGTCTCCTCGCCACCCCAGAGCTTCTCCAGAACCTGGGCCACTTCGTCCGGTCGGGCATCGCCCACCACCAGCGGGACGACGCTGACGTCACCCAGCACCTCCTGGATAAAAGGCAATTGTACTTCCAGGGCATGTTCCTGAGCGTGCGCGGCCGGCATTTCCCGGACCTGGGGCAACCCGGCCAGCGCCTCCACCCCCGCCTGATCCACCGCGACGGTACCCAGCGGCGTTTGCATGGCCTGAACACCAGGCAGGGCGAGGCCGCGAAATGGAAGGCGATGCGCTGGCCCGAGAAGTACCACCCGACGGATGCGCCCCCGCCCCGTGGCCAACAGGGCGTAACCGGAAGCGGCCACCGCTCCCGAGTAGATGTAGCCCGCATGGGGGACAATAATGGCCTTGGGCCACGAGGCAGCGGCCGCTTCATCGGCATGTTCAGCCCCGGCCAGTAAACGCTCTACTTCGGTCCGCAAAACAGCAGCCTCGGCAGGATAAAACATGCCGGCCACCGCCGCTGGTCTGACGAGATTCATGAAGCACTCTCCCTGGCCGCTATAAGGCCAACATCTTCATGTTAGCTATATCAGGATAGGAAAGAGTTTTTTCAAGGCTCCATGATTAGACCGTACAGAAAAACCCCTGATTCGCGCTCAGATTTCCTGCTGATTCACTCGCTTGGACAACTCCTCGGCGGATTCTTTGCGCTCCGAATAGCGGTCCACCAGATACTCGGCATGGTTGCGCAACAACAGAGTAAACTTCATAAACTCCTCCATCACATCCACCAGCCGGTCGTAATAGGCCGAGGGTTTCATCCGCCCAATCTCGTCAAACTCCAGAAGGCCTTGGGCACCGAAGACTGGTTGGGAATGGTGAACATGCGCATCCAACGACCCAGAATACGCATCTGGTTCAGCGCGTTGAAAGACTGGGATCCACCGCAGACCTGGATGAGGGCGAGGGTCTTGCCCTGGCTGGGACGCACCGCCCCGGCATTCAGGGGGATCCAGTCGATTTGCGATTTGAATACCCCGGTCATGGCACCGTGACGCTCCGGCGAACACCAGACCTGTCCCTCCGACCACAGCACGGCTTCCCGCAGCTCCTGAACCTTCGGGTGGGTATCGGGCGCATCATCGGCCAGAGGCAGCCCGGAGGGATTGAAAATGCGGGTTTCTGCCCCGAAGAGGCGGAGCAGCCGGGCGGCCTCCTCCACCATCAGACGGCTGTAGGAACGCTCGCGATTGGAACCATACAGCAGAAGCACGCGCGGTTTTCCCAGACATTCGGTCCCGCTTTTAAAGTTCGCCGAAACGGGAATCCGCAAGAGCGCCGGGTCGATATTTGGCAATGTATCCGTCATGGCTTTTTCCTTAAATCAATGGCAGCCACCAGGCGAGTGCCAGCAGAGTCACCAAAAGCACCGGCGGTGTGATCAGCAGTCCGGTCTTCATATATTGGCCCCAGGTGATGGTGACCCCCTTGCGACCCAGCACATGTAACCACAACAAAGTGGCGAGACTGCCGATGGGTGTAAACTTGGGACCCAGATCACAACCGATGATATTGGCATAAACCATGATCTCGCGAACCATGGGATCCGCCGCAGCAGACGCGTGATGGATAGCCAGCGCGCCCACCAGCACCGCGGGCATGTTATTCATTATCGATGAGAGCAATGCCGCCAGAAAACCCGTACCCAGTGCGGCGGCGACCGGCCCATGGGTGCCAAACCAGTGCAGGGCCTGCGCCACATAGGCCGTCAGTCCGGCATTGCGCAGCCCATACACCACCAGGTACATACCCAAACTGAAAACCACGATTTTCCAGGGCGCATCCTGCAAAACCTTACGTACGGAAATCTGGGCGCCGCGTCCACCCCGAAACCAGCGGCCCGCCAGAGCAAGCAGAATCAAGGCGCCCGTAACAGTGACCACAGAGACGGGCACCTGCCACTGCGCGGTGACAAAATAGGCGATGAGCAGCAGGCCCAGCACCGGAAAGCTGGCGCGAAACACCAGATGGTCCCTGATCGCTGTTGCCGGTTCCGGGAGATGCGCCGTGCCGTAATGCTGCGGCAGCACCCGCCGAAAAGCGATCCAGAGCACCAGCAGCGTCGCCGCCAGCGCCACCAGATCCACCGGAACCATCACCAGGGCATAGCGAACAAACGAAATATTGAAATAATTGGCGCTGACGATATTCACCAGGTTAGAGATCATCAGCGGCAGGCTGGTGGTATCGGCCACAAATCCCGTGGCAATGACAAAGGCAAAGGTGGCGGCCGGGGTGAACTCCAGTTGCAGCAGGATGGCCATCACAATCGGGGTCAGGAGCAAGGCCGCGCCGTCATTGGCAAAGACCGCAGCGATGGCCGCCCCGAGGATGACGATCAGCGGAAACAGAAGTCGCCCCCGCCCGCCGCCCCAGCGCGCCACGTGCAGCGCCGCCCAGTGGAAAAAGCCCGCTTCATCCAGAATCAGCGAGATGATGATGAGCGCCACAAAGGTAAAAGTGGCATCCCAGATGATGTGCCAGACCACGGGGATATCACTCCAGGTGATGACGCCGGTTGCCAGCGCCAGCACCGCACCGCCCATGGCACTCCAACCGATACTCAGCCCCTTGGGTTGCCAGACCACCAATATCAACGTTGCCAGAAAGATCAGTACCGCCAGCATGGATCGGCTACTCCGCAGAAAATTTGGCTCGTAGTCTTGACGAGCTACCAGTTCCTGTCAATACTGCAACGAAAGTTCGGGAGTTGATTTATGGACACGGCAGAACAACGGGATCAGATTGTGATCTACCTGGAGGCACTCGCGTCGCCGGTACGGCTGGATATTTTCCGGCTCCTGGTGGAGCAGGAACCCGCAGGCTTGGTGTCTGGTGAGCTTGCCGAGCATCTGGGGCAGGCGCACAACAGCATCTCTTTTCATCTCAAGTCACTGCAGCATGCAGGACTGGTCACGGTGCAGCGGGAGGGGCGTTACCAACGCTATCGCGCGGCCATGCCCGTGGTTCGCGCTTTAGTGGCCTATCTCACTGAAAATTGCTGCCGCGGTACTCAGGAATGCGCCATAACGCATGCGGAAGTATCCACATCGCCTATCGTCCCACCAGGAAATCTGCCATGAAAAAACCGGAAATTTTGTTCCTCTGCACCGGCAACTCCTGCCGCTCCATTCTCGCCGAGGTCACCTTCAATGCCCTGGCGGGTCCGGCCATGCACGCCGTCAGTGCGGGCAGCCATCCTGCAGGGTATGTCCATCCCCGGTCGCTGGCCTTGCTGCAGCGGGAGGGTTTTTCTACTGAAGGGCTCAGCAGCAAGTCCTGGGATGATCTCGCCGTCACCCCCGACGTCGTCATTACCGTCTGCGCCAGTGCCGCCGGCGAGACCTGCCCGGCGTATCTGGGACCGGCCATCCGCGCCCACTGGGGTGTGGAAGACCCTGCCAAAGCTACCGGCAGCGAAGCCGAAATCGAAGCCGCTTTCGACACGGCCTACCGTATTTTGCGGCATCGCATTGAGGCCATGTGCCAACTGCCCGTGGCAGGTCTCATAGAAAAAGACCCTGCACAACTGTGTGCAGAACTGGCCCGTATTGGCAGCCTGGAACCCTGAGCCACCCCATTCTACGGAGCACATCGCGATGTCCATGATCGTTGATCCCCAAGAATTTCATATCAGCATCCGCGTTGCTGACCTCGCGGCGAGTACCGATTTTTACGTGCAGTTTCTCGGTGTCGAAGCCAAGGATCAGACGGCACGCTACAGCACCTTCATCGTGCCCCACTTGCGCCTGAACCTGGTGCTGCTGGTCAACGATAAAAATGAAGCACTGGACACCTATAGCCTCTATCACCTGGGCTTGGGTGTATCCAACCGCGCGGCGGTCGTCGAAAGCTACCACCGCGCCAAGGCCGCTGGTGCCGAGATCGTCAAGCCACCCCGCACCACCTGGCGGGGCACGCCCCTCCATGAACTCTGGCTGCGCGACCCCACCGGTTACAACCTGGAAGTCTACGCGCGCCTGACCCCGGAGGAACTCGCCGAAATGCCTGACGATCAGGAAGCGATCTATCTGGTGCCCGGTACCCAACCTCCTGCGGAGCACTCCAATGGTTAAACAGCAACCACAGTGATTATTCCGGCATAAATTTACAGCCCATATCACGCATCTTCTTTATAAATTGCGCAATATCGTCTGGCTCCTTAATTTCCCCCCATGTTAGCGACTGCATGAACTAATGCCAGTATAAATCAAATATCAGCTTGCCAAACTGGGAGGCATCCATATAAGCGTTTAAAAAAAACTAGCAATATCAATTTGTTGCAAGATTAACTATCGGACTCGAGAAGCCTATGTCGCGCACTTGCCCGGACATTGGGTCTCACCGACGAGCATGGAACATCATCTGTTTTGCTGTGCTGCCTCACTGATTCTGCGGCGCTCCACGAAAACCAGCAGGAATGCGCCAATGATCTGGCCGACGAAAAGTACGACGAACAGTAGTACATAGTTACTTGGCAACCAATAAGATATCGGAAGGACGAGCAACATGATTGGCACCGCGTACAGCACGATATTCCCCAAGGT
>NZ_JBYCKR010000058.1:0-3214 GCF_057473505.1 Acidithiobacillus sp. TH-A35
CCAGCATTTCTGTGGCGCCCGGTGTCCAGGTCCTTATCGCCTGGGCCACGGAAACCGCGGTCAATGCCGTCAGTGTCGCCAGAAAATCCGCCGCGGAACCCTGCCAGGACGACCACCATTGTGTCACCAGGGGCAACCCGAAAACTTCCCGCCCGGTGCTTTTGGGGGGTGGCTGCCGGAAAAACGGGTGCGCCAGCCATGCCCCTAACTGTACAGCATCGCAAAGTCCGTCAGCCGCCATTCGGCCATCCACATCACAGGTCAATTGCCCATCACCGCACAAATGTATGGCCGCATCAATAAGCACATTGCCCGGCCCGCAGTCGAAGGCCAGGAGTGGACGGGGGTCATCCATGCCCGGTAACCAGGTCACGTTGGCCATACCACCGAGATTAAGTACCAAACGGGGTTGTTTACCCTGAAAGCAGTGTTGATGGAAGGGCGGGACCAGCGGCGCACCCTCCCCCCCGGCCGCCACATCGGCACGCCGGAAATCGTGGATCACGGTCAGACCGGTGGCCACCGCAATATCTGCTGCGGCACCAATTTGCAGCGTAAAGCCGGGCGCGCCCCGCGGTTGATGACGAATGGTCTGCCCGTGCAAGGCGATAAAGTCTACCGGACCGAGATGGGCGATGGCAGCACTCGCCAATTGGGCATAACAGGCGCCCAGACGCCGGTCGAGTTGCGCCACAGCCTCAACACTCAATGGCCCGTTGGCAGCCAGCACCTCTGCGCGCAACAACGGATCAAAAGAGCACCTGAAGACACCTCGGTAACCCGCACAACCCGCGACATCAAAATCCAGCACCGCGGCATCCACACCGTCGGCGCTGGTTCCAGACATTAAACCCAGACCACGCAAGGCGACTTACTTGGTCAGAAAACGCGTCAACTGGTGCAGCACCGACGCATCAATGGTCCTCGTCATGTGCTCCATGTCCATGGACATGACCATGGGCCAACTCCTCGGCAGTGGCATCCCGGACTTCCAGCACCGTCACATCGAAGTTCAGGGTCATCCCGGCCAGCGGGTGATTGAGGTCGACGGTAATTTCATCGCCTTCGATATCGATTACGGTAGCAAGACGCGTGCCTTCTTCGGTCATAGTCTCAAACTGGGTGCCGATCTCCAGTTCTTCCGGATCGTCAAAATCCTCAACACCCACCACCTCCACCAGATCTTCGTCCCAATCGCCATAGCCTTCCTCGGGAGGGATGGAGACCTCTAGTTTATCGCCAACACGACGCCCTGCCAGAGCCTGCTCCAGGCCGGGGATGATGCCATGGTGCCCATGGAGATAGACGAGGGGCTCTTCACCCACGGAGCTGTCAATCAGCTCCCCCTCTTCATCTGTGAGGGAATAGTCGATAGTGACGACTTTGTCTTTGCTGATCATCATGGTGCGAGTCCTGTAGGTAAAGGGCCAGGGGAAGAGGCTGCCATAGCAGTATCGAGCCGATTTTAGCCTGACTGTGCAGAAACGGCAAAATTTTCCGAATTCTCCCAAAAACGCCAATGGGGCTCAAGAATCTGGCTGAACGCTGCTATCCAGCGGGAGTTGTCATTAAGCGCAGGGATATAACGCAGTTCCTGGCCACCCGCATGGAGGAAAGTTTCTTTACCTTCCATGGCGATTTCCTGTAGTGTTTCCACGCAATCCGCAGTGAACCCAGGGCAGACGGTATCTATGCGGGACACTCCGGAACGCGCCAACTCGACGAGCGTCTCGTCGGTATGGGGCTTCAGCCATTGGGCGGCGCCGAAGCGGCTTTGAAAAGTTTGCACCCACTGATCATCAGGCAAACCGAGCTCCTTTACCAGCAATGCGGTGGTCTTTTCGCACTGAGCACGATAGGGGTCGCCCTTCTCAATGCAAATCTCCGGCAAGCCGTGAAAAGAAATCAGCAATCGCTCTGCCTGCCCGTGCTCCTGCCACCAGGCGCGGATACTATCCGCCAGGGCACGAATATAGGCGGGGTGCTGGTACCAGTCCCGAATCATGCGAATTTCCGGAACTTCGCGCCATTTCCGCAATTCTTTGGCCACCGCATCAAAAATGGAGGCGGTGGTGGCTGCCGCATATTGCGGATAAAGTGGCACCACCAGTATTTTGCTGCAGCCGGCGGCGCGCAAAGCGGTCATGCCTTTCGCAACTGACGGGTTGCCGTAGCGCATAGCTAGTTCCACCCGGACCTGACCGGGAAACTGCTGATCCCACCGGGCCTGTAGTGCGTCGCATTGACGCTGGCTATAGACCATTAGGGGTGATCCATCGGGAAGCCAGATGCTCGCATAATTGCGCGCCGAGCGGGCGGGGCGAAACAGCAGAATAGGCCCATTCAGGATGGGCCACCAGAGGATCCGCGGAAGTTCTACTACCCGGGTATCACTGAGAAACTCGCGCAGGTAGCGGCGCACTGCCGGGGCGGTGGGCGCATCGGGGGTGCCGAGATTGACGACCAGAATACCAATCATGCCTCGTTCTCCAGCGTGATGCAGACAGGCGCGTGATCTGACGGACGCTCTGCCGCCCGCGCGGCGCGGTCGATGACGACATCCTGAGTGCGCGCAAGCAGTGGACTCGAGGCCAGGATCAGGTCGATGCGCAGCCCCTGATTGCGCCGGAATGCTGCCGCGCGGTAATCCCACCAGCTCCACGCCTGCGCGTCCGGGTGCAGGCTACGGTAACTGTCATGCAGTCCGAGGCTCAACAGAGCACCCAGCGCCGCCCGTTCTGGAACTGAGCAGAGTATGCCATCCCCCCAAACCGTAGCGTCGTAAACATCACGGGCGTCAGGGGCAACATTGAAATCCCCTACCAGCAGCAGTTGCGGCCAGCGCTGCAACTCCTCGGCAATCAGCGCACGCAGACGCCCCAGCCATTGTAATTTGTAGGGATACTTGTCACTGTCCAAGGCCTGACCGTTGGGCACATAAACATTGATGACGCGTAAGTCACCGAAGCTGGCGGCGCACAGTCGTGCCTGTCCGTCACCACCGTCTGGCCAGTCACAGCGGGCGTCGTCGGGCGCTGTCCGGCTCAATATGGCAACACCGTTATAAGTCGGCTGACCGTGATAGAGCGCCTGATAGCCTGCGTCCGCCAGTTCGGCCACCGGGAAACGCGCGTCGACCAGTTTGGTCTCCTGCAGACAAAGGACATCGGGCTGCTCGCTACCCAGCCATTCCAGCACTTGCGGGAGGCGCACC
>NZ_JBYCKR010000059.1:0-5006 GCF_057473505.1 Acidithiobacillus sp. TH-A35
ATCGGCGGCAAGGTGGCGCTGGCCTGCCTTTCTGGTCTGTCTGCGGAGCGGCTTAGTCAGGCCGTGGCCGAGGGCAACACGGCGCAGCTCACCGCCATCCCCGGCATCGGCCCGAAAACCGCTGAACGGCTGGTGGTAGAACTGCGCGACAAGATGGGTGGCATCGCGCCGGGACCGGTGGGGTGCAGCACGGTCGGCGACCCCCGTCAGGAAGCCATTGCAGCACTGCTGACTTTAGGTTATAAGCCTGCGCAGGCGAGCCAGGCCATAGCCGGCCTGGCGGAAGGTCTGGGTCTGGAAGACCTCATCCGCCAGTCGCTGCAACATTTGTCACGTCATTGATTTTTTGGAACCCGCCAGCGCGCCGATGGTCAGATCAGGATGATGGATAGAGGCCCTCTCAACCCCCAGGAAGCCCACAACGATGCGGTAGACCATGCCCTGCGTCCGCGTCGGCTGGCGGAGTACCTCGGGCAGGCTAAACTGCGGGAGTCCCTGGGTCTGTATATCGATGCCGCCAAGGGGCGCAGCGAAGCGCTGGATCACGTGCTGCTCTTCGGCCCGCCCGGACTCGGCAAAACCACCCTGGCCCATATCATCGCCCAGGAGATGGGCGCGGGCCTCAAGGTCACCTCCGGCCCCGTGCTCGACAAGCCAGGTGATCTGGCCGCCATCCTCACCAACCTGCAACCCCACGACGTGCTTTTTGTCGATGAAATTCACCGCCTCAGCCCGGTGGTGGAAGAAATCCTCTACCCGGCGCTGGAAGACTACGAACTGGACATCCTCATCGGCGAAGGACCTGCAGCGCGCTCCATCAAAATCAGCCTGCCCCCCTTTACCCTGATTGGCGCCACCACCCGTGCCGGGCTGCTGACCTCGCCTTTAAGGGACCGCTTCGGCATCAGTTTTCATCTGGAATTCTACAGCGACGCCGAGCTGACCCAGATCGTCACCCGCTCCGCCCAGATTCTCGGCACCCCCCAAGCCCTGGAAGGTGCGCAGGAGATCGCCCGGCGCGCGCGGGGCACGCCGCGCATCGCCAACCGCCTGCTGCGCCGGGTGCGGGACTATGCCCAGGTACGCGGTAACGGTGAAATTGACATGGCGACGGCGCAGGCCGCCCTGACCCTCATGGAGGTGGACCAACACGGTTTCGATGGCCAGGATCGCAAATTGCTCCAGGCCGTTATCGCGCGCTTTGCGGGCGGGCCGGTAGGGGTGGAGAGTCTGGCGGCCGCCATTGGCGAGGAGCGCGGCACCATCGAAGATGTGCTGGAACCCTTTCTGATTCAGCGCGGTTATCTGATTCGCACCCCGCGCGGACGCTGCGCAACGGAACTCAGCTATCTCGCCCTGGGCCTGACGGCCCCCAAGGAGCCTGGGGGGCTTTTCGATGCTGGCTAATGATCCCGACAGCACCTTCCACGTTCGCGTTTATTATGAAGATACGGATCATGGCGGGGTGGTGTACCATGCCAACTACTTACGCTTCATGGAGCGCGCCCGCACCGAAATGCTGCGCGAACGGGGTTATGAGCTGGATGTACTGGAGCAGGATGCGGGGATCATTTTTGCGGTGCGCCGCGCTCGTCTGGACTTCCGCGCCCCGGCCCGCTTCAATGACCTGCTCCGTGTGGAAACCCGGGTCGTGAGCAAGAGCCCCGTGCGTATGGGTTTTCAGCAAATCATCGCTGTCGGGGACAGGATGCTCTGTAGCGGAGAGGTGGAAGTGGTCTGCCTCGATGTGGCGCGTTTTCGTCCCCACGTTATCCCTGCAGACTTGTTGCAGGCCGTCCCGCTTTCTGTTCAGCCGTGAGATTTTATGGATCCGCATAGCATCGCCAATAGTGCGCAGTCCCTCTCCCTGGGCCATCTGGTCATGAACGCCAGTTGGATCGTGCAGGGCATCCTCGTCATCCTGCTTATCGCCTCCGTCGCCTCCTGGACCATCATCTTCCAGAAATGGGCCGTCTTTGCCAGCGCCCACCGCGCCCTGGAGCGCTTTGAGAAGCGCTTCTGGAGCGGCGGCGAGATGAGCCAGATCTACCAGCACGTTTCCGGTAACAGCGATCTGGAAACGGGGGCCGGCAGCATCTTCTGTGCCGGTTATGAAGAATTCCAGCGCCAGCGCAACAAGATTCGCCCCAGCGACGCCCTCGATGCAGCGCGACGCGCCATGCGGGTGGCCCAGATGCGCGAGGTCGGGCGCCTGGAAAACAACCTCGCTTTTCTTGCCTCCGTATCCTCCGTAAGCCCTTTTATCGGCCTTTTCGGCACCGTCTGGGGCATCATGACCGCCTTCATGCATATCGGCATAGCGGGACAAGCCACCCTGGCGACGGTAGCCCCCCCCGTCGCCGAAGCCCTCATCGCCACCGCGGCAGGTCTGTTTGCCGCCATCCCGGCAACCCTGGCCTATAACCGCTATGTCCATCAACTGGACAAACTCGACGCGCAGTACGAGGTTTTCATGGACGAATTCACCAACATCCTGCATCGGCAGGTGCCTGAGACGAAGCCATGAAACGACGGCGTCTCATGGCGGAGATGAACGTCGTCCCCTACATCGACGTGACCCTCGTGCTGCTGGTGATTTTCATGCTCTCGGCGCCGCTGCTGACCCAAGGCGTCAACGTCAACCTGCCCAAGGGCGTAACCAAGCCGGTATCGGATAAGACACCACCGGTACTGATTTCGCTGACGCGGCAGGGCAGTATCTCGGTGCAATACAAGGGACACCACAGCGCTGTCGCCCTGGATGACCTCGCGACGACGGTGCGGCATATTGCCGTTGCCAGCCACAATCAGGTGCAGGTGCTGGTGGGCGGCGATGCGCATGTGGATTACGGCAAGGTCATGGCGGTCATGGCGCATTTGCAGGAGGCGGGCATTTCCCATGTCGGCCTGCTGACCCGTCCGGAGGGACATTGAAAGAACGCAAACGGATCTGGCCGCTGGTGCTGGCTATTGCGCTCAACAGCGCGATACTGGTGGCCTTGTTCTGGAGCTTTCACATGAACGTGCCGAGCAGCACCGGGGATACCCCGATGCAGGCACAACTGAGCAGCGGCATGCCACCGGCTGCGGCACCGGCGCCGCAACCAGTACCCGCGCCACAACCAGTACCCGTGCCACAGCCCGCACCAGCACCACAGCCCACACCCAAACCGGTACCTGTACCGAAACCCAAGCCATCCACTCCGCCGCCACCCCGCGCCGCACAGATGGCCGCGGAAAAGGCGGCACAAGAAAAGGCCGCAGCGCAGAAGGCCGCGCAGATCACCGCGGAAAAACAGGCCGCCGAGAAGCGGGCTGAGGAACTGGCGGCGCGCGCAGCGCAGGAGAAAGCCGCGCAACGGGCGGCCGACAAAGCCGCCGCGGAAAGGGCGGCAGCAGAAAAGGCCACCGCCGAAAAGCAGGCAGCCCAAAAAGCGGCTGCCGCACAGCGCGCGGCGGCGCTGAAGCGGCAACTCGCCGAACAGCAGGCCAAGGCCGCGGAGGTGGCGCGGGCCAAGGCGCTGCAGCAGCAGATGGAGGCCGGGGCCAAGCGGCAGGCCGAGGCCAACATGGCGGCGGCACTGGCTAAGCAGGCAGCGGAAAATCAGCGATTGTCCGCTATTTTCGGTAGCGAAATTGCAGAACGCGTGAAGAGACATTGGCAGCCCGTTTTTGCACCAAATCTTCATTGTCGCGTAAGCATCGAACTCTCACCGCAAGGCCAGCTAGAAGGTGCACCTGCGATTACCCAGTCCAGTGGAAATGCACAATTTGATTCAGCGGTGATTGCGGCGATTGAAGCGGCAGCACCGTTCCCGCCGCCCATTGGGCTGTCATACTCAGAATTTAAAGTTGTGAATATCGTCTTCAGCGCTAAGGAGCTCAGCAATGGCTAAAAAGTTAATATTTATTTGGCTGCTATCGCTTTTAACATGGGCCTTCGTTCTGCCCGCCCAGGCGGCGCTCACGGTGGAAATCACCAAGAATGTGGCCTCAGCACTGCCTATCGCCATTCCCTCTTTTGGTCCGGGTATAGCCGGACAGCCATCCGTTGCCGATGTGGTCCGTAATGACCTGCGCCACAGCGGCTTGTTCCGGGTCATCGACCCGGCGGGCTATCCCGGTGACCCCCGCGCTCCCAGCGACGTGAAGGCCGCCGACTGGACAACGGTGGGGGCCACCGGCCTGGCCGTGTGTTCCGTGGAACCGCTGAACGGCGGCTATGTGGTCAACGTCTATGTCTACAACGTCAGCACGGGGCAGGAACTCACCGCCCACCGTTTCACTTGCTCCGCCGCCGAGTTGCATATGACCGCGCATCACGTCGCAGACGTCATCTATAAGGCGTTTACCGGCAAGCCCGGCCCCTTCGCCAGCCGGATCGCCTACGTCCGCCAGACAGGTGAAAACTACGCACTGCTGGTAGCGGAATCCGACGGCTGGAATCCGCACCCCATCGTGCGCGGCCGCATGCCGGTATTCTCCCCCGTCTGGTCGCCGGACAACCGGCGCCTGGCCTATGTCACCTACGCCAACGCCCGGGCCGTGATCTATGTGCAGGACCTGGCTACCGGACAACGCCAGTCCATCGCCCCCGGTGGCGAGATCGTCAGTGCTCCGGCCTTCTCGCCCAACGGTGAAGATCTGGCCTACGCCCGTTCCTCCGGTGGCCATACGGAACTCTATGTGGCCAATTTACGGACCGGACAGCGCCAGCAATTGACCCATGATGACGCCATCAACACCTCCCCCACCTGGTCGCCGGATGGCAGTCAAATCATATTTGTCTCCGACCGTGCCGGCGGTCCGCAGATCTACGGGATGAATGCGCGTGGCGGCGGTGTGCATCGTCTGAGCTACGACGGCGACTACAATGCCGGTCCGGTCTACTCGCCTGCGGGCAATGCGATCGCCTTTATTCACCGCACCGATGGCGTCTATGCCCTCGCCGTGATGAACCCGGACGGCAGCGGCGTGCGCGTGCTGGATGCCCAGGGCAATTGCGA
>NZ_JBYCKR010000060.1:0-5584 GCF_057473505.1 Acidithiobacillus sp. TH-A35
CCAACCACCAGCGGCACCCCGGCATGACGCGCCGCCAGCAAGGCCGCCAGCGCATTCTCGGCATTGAAGGTCCCGGCCATTTCCCAACTGACCTGCCCGCGCTCCACGCCCCGCTCCAGCACGCTAAAACGACTGCCATCCGCAGTAGCGAGCCGTACCTGCCACTCGCCTTCTCCGGCAAAGCGTTGCAGGGGCGTCCAGCACCCCCGCTCCAGCACTTGTTTCAGTGCCTGTGCCGCAGCATTCATGATGATCGCGCCCGTGCCCGGCACCGTGCGCAGCAGATGGTGGAACTGGGTGATGATCGCATCCATATCCGGGAATATATCGGCATGGTCGTATTCCAGGTTATTGAGAATCAGCGACCGCGGGTGATAGTGCACGAATTTGGAGCGTTTATCGAAAAAGGCCGTATCATACTCATCCGCCTCAATCACAAAAAAAGGGCTATCCGTCAAACGTGCGGATACGCCAAAGTTACGCGCTTCACCGCCGATCAGAAAACCCGGATTGAGCCCCGCTTCCTGCAATATCCAGGTCAGGATGGAGGTCGTCGTGGTTTTGCCGTGGGTACCCGCCACCGCCAACACCCAGCGACTTTGCAGAATCTCCCGGGACAACCAGGCGGGGCCGGAGTCATAGGGGATCTGCCGGTCCAGCACAGCCTCCACGCAGGGGTTACCCCTCGACAGAGCATTGCCGATGAGTACCAGGTCGGGGGTGGGATTCAGTTGGGCGGGATCATAGCCCTCATGGACCGTAATCCCTTCGCGGGCCAGCAGATCACTCATGGGCGGATAGGTATGGGCATCCGAACCTGTTACCTGATGCCCCGCCGCCCGCGCCAGCAGCGCGATGCCCCCCATGAAAGTCCCGCAGACGCCGAGGACGTGGATATGCATGGAGCGCCAGGCCTAGTGCATGGTGCTGCGCGCCGGTGCGCCGAGACGCTGATCCAACGCCTGATTGGCCAGTTCATAGAGCGCGTTGAATTTTTCCAGGAGCTCCTGATAACGGGTCATCATTTCCGTCTCCTCGGCCAGCACCGGATGATCGTCCAGAGAGCGCGCCAGCATATCTCGCGCCATACCCAGGCGTTCCACCACCTCAAAATAGGCCCAGCCGTCCGGCGGCTGGGCGCTGACCGCCGCGATTTCCTGCTGGTAGTACCAGACCAGGGCCGCCCGCGTCACCGCCTGCGCCGCCGTCATCTCATCCGCCTCGGTCAATTGCCATTCGTGGCTGACTGGCTCCTGCCAGTCCATATAGACGTGCCAGCGCTGGCCGTTCTCATCCACCACAAACTCCAGGCGCACGCCTACCCCCTGATCGCCCAGGCGGGCAATCAGGCGCTCCGCCTCGTCCCAGTCTTCCGCATAGTCGGGCAGCACACCGCCGGGCACCGCACCCATGACCAGACGTTCCACCGTCTCGACAAATTCCGCGTCGAGGGGTGCGGTACGCGCATATTCCAAGGCGTCGTTGCTACTCAAAAAAGAGACCGTCCACAGGGCTGCTGGCGCTGGCGTACAGCTTGCGCGGCATGCGTCCCGCCAAAAAAGCCTTGCGCCCTGCCTCCACCCCTAAACGCATCGCCTCGGCCATGAGAATGGGGTCTTTGGCGGCAGCAATGGCGGTATTCAACAAAACGCCATCGCAACCTAGCTCCAGCGCCACTGCCACGTCGGACGCCGTGCCCACGCCCGCATCCACCAGAATCGGTACTGTCGCCTGCTCCAGAATGATGCGCAGATTGTAAGGATTGCGAATACCCAGACCGGAACCGATGGGCGCCGCCAGCGGCATCACCGCCACACAGCCCATCTCCGCAAAGGCCTTGCAGGCCACCGGATCATCCACGCTGTAGACCATCACCTCGAAACCCTCGGCGATGAGGGTCCTGGCGGCCTCGTAGGTCTGCCGCATATCCGGGTACAGGGTCTGGGGGTCACCGATGACCTCCAGCTTGACCAGTTTCCAGTCGCCCAGTTCCCTCGCCAGACGGCAGGTGCGCACCGCGTCCTCTGCCGTATAGCAACCCGCCGTGTTCGGCAGGATGGTAAAACGGTCCGCTGGCAGGAACTCCAGCAGATTGGGTTCGTCTTTACTCTGCCCCAAATTCACCCGGCGCAGTGCCACCGTAACAATCTCCGCGCCAGCCGCATCAATGGCCGCCCGCGTCTCGGCAAAATCCTTATATTTTCCCGTACCCACCAGCAGGCGGGACTGGTACGCCCGCCCCGCAATCACCAAAGGATCTTTACGCATCGTGTTTATCTTTCGCCTCAAAAAAAAGGGGTTAGTGCAAGGCGATCAGCCGCCACCTACCGCCTGGATGATCTCCAGGCGGTCACCGGCCGCCAGCGTCACTGCGGCGTGCGTGCTGCGTGGCACAATTTCACCATTGCATTCAACGGCCACACGACGCTCCGCCCAGCCGAACTCCGCCAGCAACGTCAGGACCGTCATCTGCTCCGGCACCTCACGGGGCGCACCATTTACCAGAATTTGCATGGTAACGATGCTAGAACCTCACCGGGGGAGCGTCAAGCAAATGCCATCCTGACGTGGTCTAGAATTTTATCATTAATTGTTGTTAAACTGGGCGCGGCATGGTTCGTGTTCGCAAGAGAAGGTGACGCATGGAAAAGTCAGATAATCTATATGCACGAAAGCGGCGCAGATTGGCCACTGCCCGTGCCGTTTTGGCGGCAGGCCTGGGCTTGGGCGGAATCGCAGTAGCCTTCGCCTTCGGCGGCGAGTTTCCCTCGAAGGTTCCAGTCCCGGCAGACAATCCGATGACACCCGCAAAAATCTCTCTCGGTAAGCAGTTGTTTTTTGATCCCCGGCTATCCCTTACCGGTGACGTGTCCTGTCAAACCTGTCACGACGTAATGAGCAACGGCAGCGACAGCTTGCCACTTGCGTTCGGCGTACTGGGCCGAGTAGACACCCCTCGCCATCCGCCATCGGTCTTTAATGCCGCTTTCAATACCGTGCAGTTCTGGGATGGACGCGCCAATAGCCTGGAGGCCCAGGCCAAAGGCCCCATCCTCAACCCCGTGGAGATGGGAATGCCCAATGCGGCGGAAGTGGTCAAACGCCTGCAGGAAATACCGGGCTATCGCGAGGAATTTCGCAAGGTATTCGGCGACAAGGATCCTATCACCTTCGACCACATTGCACAGGCCATCGCCACTTATGAACGTACCCTGGTGACGCCAGACAGTCCGTATGACCGTTACGTCAAAGGCGACAAAACGGCCATTAGTAGTGATGCTCAGGCAGGTATCAACATAATCCGGTCGTTTGGATGTGAGGCGTGCCACGCTGGCCCGATGTTCGACAACCCTGGTACGCCCATGGGAACCGGATGGTTCCAGAAATTCCCGGTGCAGCCACATAATCCGGTCTGTGCCAAATACGTACAGAAATATCATCTCATGGACGACCTGGGTCGTTTCGACGTGACCCACAATCCGGCGGACAAGCATTTTTTCAAGGTGCCCAGTTGGCGCAATGTTGCCTTACAAGCGCCTTATTTCCAAAACGGCTCCGTGCGTACCCTGCAAACCGCGGTACGGGTCATGGCTGCCTGTCAGTTAGGCCAGACGCTCACGGATAAGCAAGTGACCGATATCGTTTCGTTTTTGGACAGCCTCACTGGCAAATTTCCAAAGGAGACCATGCCACGCCTTCCGGAAACGCCAAACACCACCATTATGATGGATGTTTCGCAGTTGCAAAAAACGGCGGAGAAAACGGAGAAGAAGTAAATTTGACCCGGTACTGGGTAAATCTCCCCCAGGCACTCCAGCAGGTCCTGCTCCCTTTTGCCGGAGCAATCCTCTCAGTGCACCGCCCTGTCAGGCTTGGGGGACGTTTCCTGGGTTTCAAACATGATCCCGGAGACGCCACCCACCCGCAACGCATCAAAGATTTTTTCCAGTATTTCTGCGCGCGTTTCACCCAGCGCTCTCCATGAGATCTGCAATGCGCCAAAATGCTGCTGTGCGTCGTATAACTCCAGAGTCAGTTCTTCCATCATGCCGTCTGTGAGTTTGGCCAGGATGTGCTGTGGTTTCCGCGAGAAATTCGCTGCGTTCTCGATAAAATCGACGAGCATGAGGTCCTGATACTCCTGCGCGCCCTCACGGACGGCAAAGGCAAAGCGGCCAGGGATGCCTAAAGCATTGCTCCGGGTCGCCAACCCCAGCACTTCCTGATCGACATGGTCGGACCATTGCCCAAAGCGCTCCAGATACTCCCCCACATCCAGTTGCCAGGCCAGGCAAGGTCCTGGAAGCTGTGCGGGATAGGTGATGGTACCGATAAAACAGATATAGGGCGGTACACTTTGTGGCGCCTGCGGGCTACCCAGCATTTCCGCTACCAGACGGTGGTCCATGCCCATCTGGCGGTGCAAGCGAAAAATGTCCACCGGGTCCATATTCAGTAAACGTCCGCCATCCACGGGGACCGGATAAAAAGTGACGGTCGCACTCTCGCAGACGAGGCCGTAGCGGACGAGCGCGGCGGCGGCCTCGTCGGCAGAAAATCCGGCGATCTGGTCCGGCTCCAGAATGGGAATGGCAAAGAGGGTGGTCACTTCACCGGTCTCGCTCAAAAACATCTCCGCGCGCTCTTTGGCGAACTCCCAGAAATCCGCCTCCGCCTCGATATCCTGTTCGACCAGTTCATAGGATACTGCCTGGAGGGTTTCGTCATCCTCCTCTACCAGAAGCACATCTATCGCATCGCCCAGTGCCGACAGCAGGGCGTGATCGCCGTCGATGAAGCATTGGGCGGCTAAACGTGTCAGTGCGCTGGCCTGGGGTGAGACGGTATTGCTGGTGTTAGTACGTGGCACTGTTTTCTCCTGTTATTGGTATACCGTAATGCATGAGACGAATGGCCTCAGCATGCGATTCTGCTCTCTTACGGCTCTGGTGGGTCAGGGATTCTCTTTATGAACCAGATGCCTACCATATGGCTATGACAAAATGATACGTGGCTGGATAATGTTTGGATAAAAAATAACGGCACTCAGAAAAAATTCCTAAGTGCCTGTTTTATTTGGCTCTGGCGAGAGAAATCGAACCACTGACCCACTGACCCACTGATTATAAATCTCAAAGTCGGGCTTTTACGCTGCTTTATCCATCCTAACGACCATTGACCTATCATAACATTTAGCAGAATGCGACCTTTGCCGACATTCACCGATTTACCTCTAAAAGGTTGGCCCTGGGTTAGCCCGGAATTGCGCCAGCGGGTCCATCACAATGTCCCAAAAGGGGCACGTCATGACCGAAAAATGCAGTTCACTAAGACGCGTATCATGTCACTAGAGCCGGTCCCCGGCAAGCGGATCACCGTCTATGACGAAGGCCAGAAGGGATTGTGCATCCGCGTTACCCCGCTGCCAAGACGTTCTATTGCGTCCGCAAGGTGGAGGGGCGCGTGGAGTAGGTACACATAGGAGACGCCGAGACGGTCAAATGAAGAAATTGCCCGGCCATCGCAAAAGTGCTATGTCGTGAAATGGACCACAGAGACACTTGACCAGCGTTCAGAACTGAAA
>NZ_JBYCKR010000061.1:0-4261 GCF_057473505.1 Acidithiobacillus sp. TH-A35
GCATGGCATGACGGTCATTGAGTGAATCCAATTCACCCAGGACCTGGTTCATTTCCGTCAGCACCTGCTGCAAATCGCCGACAATAGGCACATCCACCCGGACATTTTTGGATATGGAAGAAGGGTCCACGTCCACATGGACAATTTTGGCATGAGGAGCGAACTTGGCGAGATTCCCGGTAACCCGGTCATCAAAGCGTGCGCCCAGAGCCACCAGCACATCACAGTGCTGCACCGCCATGTTGGCTTCATAGGTTCCATGCATACCCAACATGCCCACAAACTGGGGATCCGTCGCCGGGTAGGCGCCCAGGCCCATGAGGGTGTGCGTAATCGGCACATTCAGGGCGCGAACCAGCTTGCGCAGTTCTTCCGACGCGTTACCCAGGACCACACCACCACCCGTGTAAAACATGGGCCGCTGGGCGCTGGCAATCAACTGCATGGCCTTGCGCACCTGTCCCGGATGGCCTTTGACCGTCGGCTTGTAGGACCGCAGGGAAATCTTGTCAGGATAGTGATAGGCACACTGATGGGCGGTCACATCCTTGGGGATATCCACCAGCACCGGGCCGGGCCGGCCGGTTGCCGCCAGATAAAAAGCGGCTTTCAGGGTACTGGCCAGATCCTTGACATCCTTGACCAGAAAATTGTGCTTGGTGCAGGGACGGGTAATACCCACCGTATCCACTTCCTGAAAGGCGTCATTCCCAATCAGGGCGACGGGCACCTGCCCGCTGATCACCACCAGGGGTACGGAATCCATATAGGCCGTGGCAATGCCGGTGACAGCGTTGGTCGCTCCGGGGCCACTGGTCACCAGAGCCACACCGACCTTGCCGGTCACCCGGGAGTAAGCATCGGCGGCATGCACCGCCGCCTGCTCATGCCGGACCAGGATGTGCTGCACCGCTTCCTGCTTGTCCAACGCATCATATATGTAAAGTACCGCGCCACCGGGATAACCAAATACAAATTCCACACCTTCGTCACGCAGGGCATGCACCACAATTTCGGCACCGCTCAGGGTGTCAGATTGCGATTGCGCGTCCAGGCGCTCAGGGGTGCTGGTCGGGGAAGTCATCGTCATACTCCTCAGGGAATAAAGTATCAGCGCAAAAAACTAGACAGTTTTCCAGGACAGGTCAAATAAAAAAGCCTTGGCGTACTTGGTCCGGCATCTATAGCCAGCCATCAGGAATGTTGATGCAACGTTTCGAGATAATGGCGGGCCTTGCTGACCAGATTGTCGGGCAGGCCGCGCTGGGCGGCGATCACCAGCCCCAGAGAGCGCCCGGGCACACCAATTTCCAGTTCGTAAGTCGGTTCCAGACGCTCATGATCAAAGCGCATGGACGCATTGCGCAGGGATCCGTGCTGATCCGCAAAAGATTTGAGAGGAGTAAGATGGGTGGTCACCATACCCCGCACCCCACGCTCCGCCAGGTGATCGAGCACCGCCATGGCCAGAGCCGCACCTTCTTCCGGATCAGTCCCGGTACCCAATTCATCCAACAGGATCAGGGTATGGTCATCGGCATCGGCAAGGAGCCGTTTGAGCACTTCCACATGTCCGGAATAGGTGGAAAGCTCAAAGGCCACACTTTGCGGGTCGCCCATGTCCACAAAAATCCGGGTGAAATTCCCGACAACCGCCCTTCCACCGACCGGAATGTGCAGCCCGCAGTGGGCCATCACCGTCAACAGCCCGACGGTTTTCAGGGAAACACTCTTGCCGCCGGTATTGGGCCCGGTCACCACCAGAATCGGGCAATCCGCATTGATCTGCACCGACAAGGGCTTAGGTTGGGGGCCGCGCTTTTCGGCGTAAGCAAGAATCAGTTGCGGATGATAGGCTTCTTCCAGCGTCAAAACGGGCGCATCCACCATTTCAGCCGCCTTGGCGTTTAGATGAATGGATAACTGCGCTCCGGCAATGGCCAGATCCAGCCAGGTTAGTGACTCCACCAGATGTTGCAAGCCGACCAGACGGTCCCGCCCCTCATCACTCAGCGCACGCAGAATCGCCTGATTTTCCTGCTCGATACTGCCCGCAATTTTCTCCAGACGGTTATTGCTCGCCACCAGCTCCATGGGCTCAACCAGATAGCCGTGACCACCGGGTCCGGTTCCCCGGCGCACGCCGCGAATCTGATCGGTAGCGCCATCGGGCAGATGAACACAGGCGCGCTGACCAGACCAATGCAGCTTGGCTCCCGGTGCTGACAGGTGGGACTGCATGGTCTTTTGAATCTGCTCACGCTCGGCTTTCAGCTCCGCATGTAATTGCCGGAGCTGGGCGTTACCGTCTTCGCGCACACTGCCATTGGGCATCAACACCGCGTCGATTTTGGGCAGGAGGTCAGCAGCCGCATCCAGACGCGCCGCCCCGGTGGGCAAAAGTCCGGGGCGCTTTTCAACAAAAGGCCGTAACTCCTTGCCCACGCGCAACACCAGGGCCAGATTACGAAATGCCGTGCCTGCCAAAGCCGCCCCCGGACTGGACACCTGGCGGATGGCAGCACGCACATCGGGCAATTCCGGCAGTACCGGACCCTCCCCGGATTCCAGACCCAGGCGTGCAGCACTAATCGCATCCTGCAACTGCCGAGCCACGCCCACTGTGGGTGCTGGCCCCAGATTACGGGCCGCATCGGCACCAAAGGGCGTTGCGCACAATTTTTCCAGTAATCGGCGAATGCCCTCAAATTCCAGGGGTTTCAGGTCTGCTTCCATGGGTTCTCCTCGGCTTGGAATTTATACAGAGTACAAAAGGCTAACGCGTCATGGCAATGCGCTCAGCTTTGCGGCAGCTCCCGCCACCAGCGTTTACGCCCTTCGGGAACAATAAAGTCACCCAGATCATCCGGTGCCATACGCGATAAAATCCAGCCCGGAGGCACCAGTTTGCCACTACTGCCACAAGATGCACCCAGATTGTTGGGATCATAAATCTTGATCAGCTGGGGATTGTCAAAATCATCCACATACACGATCCCCAGATATTTTTCGCGATGGTCCTGATGCAGGAGAGCACTGATAGCCTCCAGGCGCTGACGAAAAAGTGCGGCTTTGAGAGGCGCATGCGGATAATCCACACCCACAAAATACACATACCAACCATCATCCGCATGAGCACTGAGGGTTTCCACGAAAGTATCCCAACGCGACCACTCCTTGATTCCCCAGAGCATTCCCCGATACCGCTCCGTAAAGCTGGACATTCACTTTTCTCCTGTCACGTTCTTGTCATGCCCTGAAAACTGAGCAAAATCTGCCTGCTGAGAGGGCGAGTACGATGCTCAAACAAAAACACACCCTGCCAGACACCCAGGGCGGCACGCCCTTCCCTGACCGGTATCACCAGACTATTCTGGGTCAGGACACAGCGCAAATGCGCGGACATATCGTCAGGCCCTTCATTGCGGTGGCGGAAATGCGGGTCATCATCGGGCACCAGACGGGCAAAATAGTCGAGAATATCGTGCTGCACATCCGGATCGGCATTTTCCTGAAGGATCAGGCTCGCCGAAGTATGGGGCACGAACAGATTGACCAGCCCTTCCCGGGCTCCGACCGCCTGCAACCAGGCTTGCAGGGCTTCGGTCAGCTCATGCAACCTTCGCCCGCCCGCAGTGATTTTCCATTCGGTACTGAGATGCTTCATGTTTCCTCGCTTGGGCGGGCACGCCGCGCCCGAAAAAAATCGCGCAGCAGCTTCGCCGACTCCTCGGCCAGCAACCCGGCCTCCACCTGAATCCGATGATTGAAACGCGGATCATCAAACAGCTGATAAAGACTTTCCACCGCGCCGGCCTTGGGGTCCGCCGCCCCGTACACCACCCGGTCAACCCGGGCATGGAGCATGGCCCCGGCACACATGATACAAGGCTCCAGGGTCACATAGAGCGTGGACCCCGTCAGGCGATAATTCTCCATCTGCAGGCCAGCAGCACGCAACACCCGCATTTCGGCGTGAGCGCTGGGATCATGCGTTGCAATGGGGGCGTTATGCGCCCCTGCCAGATATTCTCCGGCAGAGTTCACCAGCACCGCACCAACCGGCACCTCCCCCGCTGCCACCGCTTGCACCGCCATATCCAGCGCCAGACGCATCCAGCGGGTATCGACTAATTGCTGTTCTGCACTCATCCTGTTCTCAACGATTGACCTCAAAATATGCGGGTTACAGCGCTCAGTAGCACTTTTTACTGCTGCGCGCCTTGACAGAATGCGGAATGCTGCTAATTTCCACCGCAAG
>NZ_JBYCKR010000062.1:0-5083 GCF_057473505.1 Acidithiobacillus sp. TH-A35
TCCCGCCCTTAAATAGCCCTTGAGCAAGCTAGGTAGTGTGGCGGGGCCTACCTGCGCCTGCATATCAAAATTGGGAACGGCGCGCAGGGGGAATACACGCTGCTCCTGCGGCGTAAGGTACGTATGGAGACTCTGGTACAGGGCGCCAAGGGCCGGGCCGTCGGTACTGTGTACACTCGCGCAACCCATGAGATAATCGATTTGCCACATCGCCATGGCCTCAGCCAGCCCCGACCAGAGCAGCGTAATCACTGCGCCCTGACGATAGTCGGGGTGTACGCAGGATCGCCCCAGTTCCATAATCCGCGTGTTCAACGCCAGCAGACGTGAAAGGTCAAACTCTGTCTCAGCATAATAGCGGCCTACCCGAGCGACCTTCTCGGGGAGGAAGAGACGATAGGTACCAACAACTTCCTGACGGACCTCATCTTCGACAATCAGGTGCTCACAAAAGGGGTCGTACTCATCCTGATCCAGCCCAGGACGACCACTAAACTGGGCACCATACTCGGCACTGAATACGTCATAGCGCAGTCGTTGCGCCGCTTCTACCTCATCCTGGTGACGTGCCAGATAGAGACGCAACGAGCGCTCTTTCTTCGTGGCGGCGTGACCAGTACTACCGTGAGATTGGGTGCTGAGCATGCAGAGCTCTCCGTGTAAAAACGATAGCAAACCTTGCGTATTATGACTCATAAACATGACAATAGTGCGACAGTTTTATGAACTTTTTGTAACAATGATACGCTGACCCTCACAGAGATGGTAACTTTTCTTCTTAAAACATTATGTTGACCTTGCTGCAAAAGTCGCCGCCCCCGGCGACCATCGTCGATACGGGTATTTTATATCATGATTCAAACAATGCCAGCCCTGATCGTCAAATCGTGGCGGTGCCGATGTGGATCGCGGCAGGCTCTTGCACCGCACGCTCTCAATAGTTACTGTATGCCTTTACTTTTTTTCATTGTATCAGAGGTGAAAGTTCCGCCATGTCCGCCGCCCCCGAGGAAGTCGATGACAGCCCCTATTGCTGCTGTTCGGCCGCCACTTTTCAGGAAATTCTTGAGCGTCAGCGCGCCGCACCCCTGCCCTTTATGGAGCTTTTGATGGTCCACGCCGGCTGCGGCGCTGGCTGCGGCAGTTGCATCGACGATCTGGAAGCCTATTTGCGCAGTCACGACGCCTACATAGAGGATTGAATCCTTCCTGCGCTTTTTGTCCGCCCTGGTGGTCGCGGGGTGGTGATTTTCAGACCATCTGGGCGCCCTTTTTCGCCCGCTCAGATCCGGTCGATTTTCGCCGGGAAATCTGGGAAACCCCAGATGGCGACCGGGTCGCTGTAGACTGGGTGGACGCGTCAGCCAATGCGCCCGTGGTTATTCTCTTTCATGGCTTGGCGAGCAGTTCGCGGGGACATTATGCCCGCTCCCTCGCGGCGGGTTTGCGGCGGAGGGGCTGGGCAGGCTGTTTTATCAATTTCCGCGGCTGCGGAGGAATAGACAACTTACTGCCTCGCGGCTACCACGCGGGTGATAGTGCCGAGATTCGCTGGATGCTGGAGCGTGCTACTGCACTCTTCCCGCGTCGCCCACGCTACGTCGTCGGCGTTTCCCTCGGCGGTAACGCCCTACTCAAATATCTGGGCGAGGTAGGAGACGAGGCGCGCAAAAATCTGGAACGTGCGGCTGCGGTCTGCGCCCCCATTGATCTGGTCGCGACAGCAGAGTATCTGCAATCCAGCCATCTTCGCTTCTACAACCGGTATTTTCTCCAGAAAATGAAGACTTCTGTCCGCCGTTACGAGGCCAGGTACCCGGATATGGCGGACTGGCCACGGGTCTTTTCGGCAAAAAGCGTGTATGATTTCGATGAATATTTTACGGCACCAGTACATGGTTTCTCAGGCGCCCGACACCTCTGGGAAGAGGGCTCCGCAGCGCCGTTGTTGTCACATATCAACGTGCCCACACTGCTTCTGAACAGTGCGGATGATCCTATTGTACCCGTCGACAGCCTGCGCAATGTTCAGACAAGCCCGGCCGTAACACGTTGCATCACCGAGCAAGGCGGCCATGTTGGCTTTATAGATGGAGCCTTTCCGGGCCATCTGCGCTGGTTGCCAAACACGCTGCTGGACTATTTTGAGAGGAAGATGATCCCATGACAGACCACCTGCAACCCCGTCTTCGCGTTCTGCTGGCGGAAGCCATCGCCATTGGCCCCGGCAAGGCCGAACTTCTGCGCCATATCCGCGAAGAAGGCTCCATCTCTGCGGCGGCGCGGGCGATGAATATGAGTTACCGGCGCGCCTGGTTGCTGGTGGACACCATGAATCACTGTTTTTTGGCACCGGTGGTGAGCACCGCAACCGGAGGCAGTCACGGCGGCGGTGCGCATCTGACCGAGATGGGGGAAGAGATACTCATCCGTTACGAGGCTATGGAGGCCAAGGCAAACCTGACCCTGGCGCCCGATATCGCCGAATTCCGCAAACTCATGCAACTCCATAAACCGGAAGAAAGCGCTTCGTGAAAAATCTGCTCCGCGAAGTACTGTGCAGCAGGGTCTACGATGTGGCCCGGGAAACGCCCCTGGAAGCGGCGCCCAAACTGAGCGCACGCCTGCAGCGCGAAGTACTGTTCAAACGCGAAGACCTGCAGCCGGTGTTCAGCTTCAAACTGCGCGGCGCCTACAACAAGATCGTCCAGCTTTCGGATGCCGAAAAAGCACGCGGTGTCATCACCGCCAGCGCCGGCAATCATGCGCAGGGCGTCGCCTACGCTGCCCAGAAGCTGGGTATTCGTGCGGTGATCGTCATGCCCGGCACCACCCCGGAAATCAAGGTCAATGCGGTACGGGCGCGGGGTGCGGAGGTCATTCTTCATGGCGACAGCTACTCCGACGCGCAGGCGCATTGCGACGCCCTGATCGCCGAATCGGGCCTGGTCTTCATTCCGCCCTTTGACGATCCGCTGGTCATTGCCGGCCAGGGGACCATAGGCGCAGAGATACTCCGTCAGCGGGGCGCCGGCCTGGAAGCGATTTTTGTTCCAGTGGGAGGCGGCGGTCTCATTGCCGGGGTGGCAGGCTACCTGAAATCCATCGTGCCAGAGATTCGCATCATTGGCGTTGAACCCTTTGAGGCCGATGCCATGTATCAGTCTTTACTGGCGGGGAAGCGGGTGACTCTGCCCCAGGTCGGTATTTTCGCCGACGGCGTGGCGGTGCGCCAGGTAGGAGAACACACCTTTGCCCTCTGCCGCAAATATGTGGACGAGATCGTGCGGGTGAGTAATGACGAGATCTGTGCGGCCATCAAGGATGTTTTCGACGAAACCCGTTCCATTATGGAGCCGGCCGGGGCGCTGGCCCTGGCGGGTCTCAAGCGGATGGCCGTAACCGACCCCGGTCAGGGCGGGGCCTGGGTCGCCCTCCTCTCAGGCGCCAATATGAACTTCGACCGTCTGCGCTTCATCGCCGAGCGGGCGGAACTGGGCGAGGCCCGCGAGGCGCTGTTTGCGGTCACCATCCCGGAGCGGCCGGGGGCCTTTCGCGCTTTCTGTGCGGCGATTGGTCAGCGGGTCGTCACCGAATTCAATTACCGCCTGCACCACCGGGATCAGGCGCATATTTTTGTCGGTGTGGCCATCCGCGACCGGAAAGACGCCAGTGCGTTGCTGGAGAGCTTACGGATCACGGGTCACGAAGCGCTAGACCTGAGTGATGATGAAATGGCCAAACTGCACATCCGCCATATGGTGGGCGGGCATGCGGCGGCCGCGCAGAATGAGCGGATTTATCGTTTTGAGTTTCCGGAACGACCGGGGGCGCTGATGGAGTTTCTCGACAAACTGGGCGGACACTGGAATATCAGTCTCTTCCACTATCGCAATAATGGCGTCGACTTGGGCCGGGTGCTGGCGGGCTTTGAGGTGCCGGACAGCGAGATGGCACAATTCGAATCGCTGCTTGCCCGGCTCGATTACCCGCACGTGGCGGAAACCGCCAACCCGGCCTACCGGTTTTTTCTGGATCAGGGTCAGCACCGAGCCTCTGCTTAATCCCCGCGCGGGGCGAACATCAGGCGCAGGGACTCGCCGATACCCGCCGCCATACCCTGCCAGCGACGGGCAATATCCGCATCCATGTGATCCAGCATGGTTTCGTGAAAAAGCGCGAGCCAGTCATTCACCAGCGGATGGGTTATTCCGACCGGAGCATGCTTGTCGCCCAGCGCATAGCGGTAATCTTTGTAGGGAAGTCCGCCGGACACGGTCCACCAGTAGTGAACGAGACGATCCTTGTGCAACTCCCAGTCCTGGACGATGGAAAAAGGCTCTGCCAGTGTCGGGTGATGCTGGATGCGATTGTAGAAATCATCCACCACGACACGGATCACTGGCAGCGTAATCTTCTCGCAAAGGGGTTCGAGACGGCGTTTGGGAGGGCTTACCTGCTCCATGATCGGCTCCGGCGTCCGCAGACTGCGGAAATATGCAGTATTGCTGATGGAGCAACTGCGGGTCAACATCTAAAAACCAGCCGTTCAGAACCGCTCCGGTCGGTAGGGAGCGGGGTCCGTAAACGGCGTTTCACCCAACATCATCTCGGCCAGCAAACGCCCGGTGGTCGGCCCTAGGGTCAGGCCCTGGTGACAGTGGCCGAAGGCATACCACACACCCGGATGCCCCGGCGCCCGACCAATGATCGGCAGCATGTCGGGGGTGCAGGGGCGCACCCCCATCCAGGGGTCGGCGTCCAGACGCCCGCCGAGGGCAGGCAATAACCGCCGTGCCTGCGCCTCCGCCCGGCTAAGCGGAATAGCGGAAGGCGGTGCATCCCGGCGCGCAAACTCCGCACCGGTCGTCAGCCGGATACCGCGCTGCATGGGCACCAGCATATAGCCCTGATCGGCACCGAGCACCGGGTGACAGAGCGGTGTCGCCACCGGCTGGGCGTAGTCCATGTGATAGCCCCTTTTTACAAAAAGCGGCGGGTGGTAGCCCAGAGATCCGGTCACATCCGGCGACCAGGCGCCCAAAGCCACCACCACCTCGGCGGCGTCCACCGGCTCATGCAC
>NZ_JBYCKR010000063.1:0-2771 GCF_057473505.1 Acidithiobacillus sp. TH-A35
GGTTCCTGGGGACCGATGATTCACGGCCACGGCCATCCGGAAGTGCTGGCGGCGGTGCATGCGCAGGTGAACAAGGGTCTTGGTTTTGGTGCACCTACTGCCATCGAGGTGGAAATGGCGGAGCTGGTCTGCGCGCTGGTGCCGGGCATCGAGTCAGTGCGCATGACTTCCAGCGGCACCGAGGCGGTGATGACCGCCATTCGCCTGGCGCGCGGCTACACCGGGCGCGACAAGATCCTCAAGTTTGAGGGTAATTACCACGGCCACAGCGACAGTCTGCTGGTCAAGGCCGGTTCCGGGGCGCTGACCCTTGGCCAGCCTTCCAGCGCGGGGGTTCCGCGCGAGGTGAGTCAGAATACCCTGGTGCTGCCGTATAACGACCTCCCCGCGGTGGAGGAAATGATGGCGCGCTTCGGCTTTGATGTCGCGACCATCATTGTTGAGCCGGTGGCCGGCAATATGGGTTGCGTGCCGCCGGAGCCAGGCTTTCTGGAAGGGCTGCGCGCCGTTTGTGATCAATACGGGTGCGTACTGATTTTTGACGAAGTGATGACCGGATTCCGGGTGGCCGTGGGCGGGGCGCAGGCACTCTACGGGGTGCGGCCTGATCTGACCACGCTGGGCAAGATCATCGGCGGTGGTTTGCCGGTGGGTGCCGTCGGTGGTCCGCGGGAAATGATGGAATATCTGGCACCCACCGGGCCGGTGTATCAGGCGGGGACACTGTCCGGTAATCCGGTGGCCATGGCCGCCGGCCTTACGACCTTGCGGCTGCTGACGGTGCCCGGTTTCCATGAGCGCCTGGCGGCGCAGACGGCAGTGCTCTGCAAGGGCTTGGCCGAGCGGGCGGAAGCCGCGGGCGTACCCATGCAGATCAATCAGGTGCCGGCCATGTTCGGCTGGTTCTTCGCGGAACGGCCGGTGCGCGGTTTTGATGCGGTGATGGCCGCCGACAGTAAACGCTACGCCCGCTTTTTCCATGGCCTGTTGGCGCGCGGGGTGTATCTCGCCCCCAGTGCCTATGAGGCGGGTTTCCTCTCGGCGGCCCACGGCGACGCCGAGATCGCGGCCACCCTGGATGCCGCTGAAGCTGTTTTGGCCACCCTCAAGGAGGACGCATGAGCACCCTGTTTACCCGCATTATCAACGGCGAAGTTCCGGCGCAGAAAGTGCTGGAAGATGATCGTTATCTGGCCTTTCTCGACATTCGCCCGGTGCGGCCGGGGCACACCCTGGTTATCCCCAAGATCGAGCATGATTATATTTTCACGCTGGATGACGAGACCCTGGCCGGGCTCCTGCCCTTTGCCAGGCGCGTAGTGCCCGCGCTGGAGCAGGTCACCGGCTGCAAGCGGGTCGGGGTCATGGTGGCGGGGCTGGAAGTACCGCATGCCCATGTGCACCTGATTCCCATGAATGCCATCCCCGACCTGAATTTTGCCAATGCCAAAGATACACCGGCGGCGGAGTTGGCGGCAATGGGGGATAAGATACGCGCGGCGTTGCGGGGCTAAGCGTCTGTTAAAAATGTCCTGGAGGGGGCTGTGGCTACCTTTATCGGCCTTGTGCACGATATGCGCGAGCGGTGGGGCGCTGGCCGCCGCTAAGGATTGTCCGGCTCCCGTCGACATCAATCACGCCGATGTGGCCCAGTTGCGTTGTCTGCACGGTATTGGCGAAAAACGCGCCGCCGCGATGGTCGCTTTCCGGGAGGCGCACGGCCCCTTTCCCGGCCCGGCCTCCCTTGCTGCGGTTGTTGGTCCCAAGATGGCGCAGCGACTGCGCGAGAGGGTGGTGGTGACCCCCATTTCGCGCTGAGTTTTGCCGAATCGCCCTTGACAGGAAAAACCGCGCTGTTAAGGTGAATAGCCTATTCTTCTCCCGATCATCCTTAGAGCCGCCGACCAGATATGCCGCACCATCTTCGCATTGGTACCCGTGCCAGCCCGCTGGCCGTCTGGCAGGCAGAGCATGTCCGCGCCGCCCTGTTGCGGCATCATCCGGGAATGACGGTCGAAATCATCACCATGACCACCAGCGGCGACATTCTTTTGGATGCGCCCCTGCATGCGCTGGGCGGTAAAGGCCTCTTCGTCAAGGAAGTCGAGGATGCCCTGCAGCAGCAGCGGGTGGACATTGCCGTGCACTCCATGAAGGATGTGCCTGCACAACAGCCTGAAGGTCTGGAGATGGTCGCCATCATGGCCCGGGAAGATGTCCGGGATGCCTTCGTCAGCAATGCCTTTCTACACCCTGATGCCCTGCCGGAGGGCGCTCGGGTAGGAAGTTCCAGCCTGCGGCGGCGGGCGCAATTACTGGAGCGCTACCCCCATCTGCGGGTCGATGACTTGCGCGGCAATGTCGCTACGCGCCTGCGCAAGCTGGATGAGGGCCATTATGAGGCGATCATCCTCGCCGCCGCGGGCCTTAAACGCCTGGGTTTGCCGGATCGTATCACCCATCTGCTGGACATCGACTGCTCTCTACCTGCCGTGGGGCAAGGGGCCATAGGCATTGAGGCGCGCAGCGACGACCGGCGGACCCGGGAACTGCTGGCTCCTCTGGCCGATGCCGATACCCACGACTGCGTGCTGGCAGAGCGCAGTATGAATCGGGTGCTGGGCGGGGATTGCCGGCTGCCGGTGGCAGCGCTGGCCCAATGGCAGGGGCCGCAGATGCTCCTGCGTGGGCTGGTCGCCACCCCGGATGGCCGCCGGGTGCTCCATGCCGAGGCGAAGGGCAGCGACCCTGTTGCCCTCGGCATGGCCGTC
>NZ_JBYCKR010000064.1:0-9964 GCF_057473505.1 Acidithiobacillus sp. TH-A35
AGATAACTATATATTTTGGAACTCACACCTGCGTTCCCATTGCTCACAAACTCGAACTGCTTCGTCTTGCCAAGATCGAGAACCATTTGCGCTGAAATACGCGCCCGTGCGACTGCATCGCCGCCCTCGATCCCCACTAAAATCTTTCGTGAAAGCACACCATTGCGCAACTGCTCGTTCAAAATCTCTTGCTGCACGCCAGGAGATTTTGGCAGAAATTCGGATAGCGTAGACTCAAATTTGGTACTGATTATTATGCCAATAGCGCCGAGCAGGATCGCCAGCCACATCCCCAGAATAAACCATCGGAATTTTCTCATGGTGAGGACGAATTACTTATACTAATAAGCGACCAATCGTGATTTACTTTTACAATTTCAATACTGCGTACCATTTGCCCGATACCACCAACGGAGATATGTTTAATTAATTTTGCAAAATCATTTTTCTTGGGAACCAGCGTCAATGACCAGCTATTTTCTTCGCCTTTGAGGGAAAGCGTAAAATACCTCTCTAGCAGCTCAGTATTTCCCGCCAGTACCCCGCGAATACTATCGACAAAAGCGAGCAGTTCCGGATGGTCTTCTAATTGAATGGCATGTTTATCTATAGTAAGAACATCGCCTTGCACCAGCATCACCTGATCGCTGGGTTTGATGGTGTGCATTTCCAGCATATCGGGCGACACAAAGCGCATATTGCCAGATGATTGTATCGGCTTATCTAAAAAGCCAATATATTTTGTCTCCGCAAAAGAGGCATGTCCAGATTTCACTTGCGCCAAGGCGTGCATTAATTGTGTTATGTTCCAGTCTGCTGCGTAGACAGCTTGTGTCATCAAGGAGGCCGCGAGGAAAAAAGCGAGCACGGCGCCTATGGCATATCGTCTGGGCAGATAAAGTCTTCGCCGAAACAGTAGCGAGCCGGGATATAAAATGGAAATACCGGGCGCAGTGATCGCGGCGTGCAACTCCAGTTGACGGCACTCATCACTCATTTTATAAATGATCCTCCCGCACTTCAATATTAGAAAGTTTTTCCCAAAAATCATAAAAATTAAACCAATTATAGGGAGCCATATGACAGTATTTCTCAACTTCTTCAACATATTTTAACATTGCGTCCTGAATAGCCTTGTCCCGAGCCGATTTCTCTACCAAAGAAAAATCAGCAATCTGCTTTATAAATATTTCATATTGCCCGGGACCCGTATACAGACCGGCCATAAAATACAAGGGCCGCTTGAGAAGCGCCGCGATACGAAAAGTGCCACTCGGCCATGCGGCGGACTCTCCGAGGAAAGGAATAATCCGCTTTTTCTCTGACCCGACGGACCGGTCACCGAGGAAACCTACCAATGCACCCAGTTCCAACTGCTCCTGAACACGTAGCATCGTGTCCCAGCGGCCTAACGGTATAACATTAGGCTGCTCTCCGATTTTCACACCCGCCAGCGTCGTATTTAGCTTCTTCGCATTTTCCTCGTACATAACCATCACCACGGACATTCCGGGATACTGCTGGCCGACCGACCGCAACACCTCAAAGCTACCCAGGTGCGCACCCACCAACAAGACCCCACGCATGTCGGTAATCGCCTGTTCCACGTCTTTGGACAAATGCGACTGGATAGTAAAAAGTGAGTCATCGTTACTGAGCAGATAAACTCTATCGTGAATCGTGGTCGCAAACGTCAGGAAATGACGATAGACATCTCTGCCACCGACGCGGCGACCCAGAACGCGGGTAAGGTAGACTCGAGAGGCAACCCGCGCCGATGGCGCAAAAAGCAGGAAATAACACGCAATAAAGTGCAGCACCACACGACCGACGGGCCTTCCCATCTTTTTTGAAATCCAGATCATCAGACGCAGCAGAAATCGGCTCCCACGCTCTGGACGACTTAGCCACCCGCTATCAGGCGATTGTTGAACCGTCCTTAACAGGCGCGCCATTATTAGAGTCGCTCCACAGCCTGGACAGAGAGGTAGCCGGACGCTACCAGACGGGTGCCCGCACACACCTCAAAGCGCACGGTCGTATTGTCCAATACGGCCACGCGAAGATTCAGAGATTCCCCAGGTGCCACTGGGCTGTAGAATTTCGCCGAGCTAATGCTGCAATCGTTCATCGGCAAGCTGTTTGCTGAGGCTATAGCGCAAACCATCTCATCAAGAAGCAAGGCGGCCGGCACAATCGGATTTCCCGGAAAATGGCCGGCGAAGACCGGATGCTCAACAGGGATCGTAAATTTGTGGTCATAATATTTCAGATGAGCGCTCCTCTTTGCCGATCAGAGCCACGGCCATTGCTTTCAAGGCTTCTCGTGAGATCTTTCCAGTAGCGTTTCTAGGTAGGCCGTCCACAATCTTCAGCGGGCGGGGAATAAACGCGGGGTCCACACACTGTTTAAGACGCTCAATTATTATTTCTGTATCCAAGTCCGGGGCCACGGCAAATGCGACTAAACGTGTCACTCGCCCATTATCAGTTTCATCGGGCATAAAAAACACCCCGTCCAGAACTCCGGAAATAGATATTAACTGATGATTTAAATATGAAATAGAACTACGTTTACCTGCTATATTTACGAGATCTTCCATACGACCATATAAAAGAAAATGTTTTTCATCCACTATTTCTATAGAGTCGCCAACCTCCACTGCCTGTTTCAAATGCCCTCCGTTTATCTCAATCCGGGCACCCTTCCTAATCCACGACAACTCCGGGAGTAAATGCCATTCCTCCGTTTGGCTGGTGCGCCGCGTTGCCACAACGCCAGTTTCGGTAGAGCCGTAAATTTCGAGCAGCTCACTGCTAAAGCGGGCTTCTGCGTCTGCCGCAAGATCCCGAGTTAGTGGTGCCGTAGCAGAAAGCAATAAATCAACACTTGGTAATGGTGTATCCGCAGCGAGCATGGAACGAAGGTGAACGGGGGTACTGATCAAAACGCGCGGTCGCGATACTGAAGAAATCCCTGTACAAATATCCGCCGGGTAGAAATGGCGCTCCGCAGCAATGACAGCAGCACACTGCCACGCCATAAGAATGGTAGATTCAAAACCATACATATGCTGGGGTGGAACAGTACCCACCACCGTGTAGGTGCGGCCATCTAATAAGCCCAAGCGCTGCGCCTCTGCGCGCACCGAATGCACGAGATTCCCCCATGTTTTAAGGTGAGGGACGGGTGTTCCGGTCGAACCAGATGTAAACACGTAAGCCACCGGGAGCGATGCATCCAGGCGCGGGATAGCGGGCGAGCTGTCGACGGGCGCGTCTGGCAGAGAAGTCGGGAACGCCAGGTAGGGTAAGCCCATATCATTCCCATCATCGCCAAGGCAAAACAGGTCTGGCGCGAAATCGATTATTTTTTTGACACTTCCGGTGGTGTACGTGGAAGGCAGCAGGCTGGTTTTCCCAGCAGCCATTGCCGCCGCGAGGGTTACCATGAAATGGTAACTATCCTGACAGGTATTCAGCAAATGTCGTCCGGGCCGGAGCAGCAGCCGGGTATAGTTCACGTCGGCCAAGAACTGCCGTAGCGTGACACCATGACCTTGTCGAATGGCCACGACATCATCCGGAGATCGATGTGTCATCATCGGGAGATAATTCATATCCGGAAAAACTCCCTGTTTAAAAAATAAATATCATGAATTCCCAACTATGAATCAGATTTTCTATTAGAAACAGATTGCCCGCTGCCAAAATAAGTCCGGATGCCCTCCACCATACTGCCCCGCTCACTGATGGGGATTTGGCGGCAACGAACAGCGTATTCAATGATGAACATGGATGCAATCAATACCGTGCTAGCCGTACCGGAAAACAACACCCATACGTGCTCACCAAGAATAAAAAATATCAAGAACAACACCATCGTCAGCGCTGAAAAAAATAGTGTCCATGCCACAGTCACTTTGCGCGTATATCGTGCCAGTCGCATACTCAGTGGACCATGTACCATCTCAGCAATCCGCGAGATCAGCGGCATGTGGCCGGAGCGCAAAGTGAGACCGAAGGTGAACGCTAACAGAATAAATATCGCACTCCGCTGCACCATACATATCCAGCCTATATAGTACGCGATGGTCGTACTATTGCGCACTATTATCATGCCAGAAATGGCGACAGACAAAATCCAAAACGCCTTATAGCGCGTACGCCAGGAGATAAGTAACAGGCCAGCCATAATTGGTATAAATGCCGATATAACGACAAATACCCCCGGATTTTTTGTAGAAACATCCACATAGGTGAGCACTTGATAGCCGATAAAAATAAACAGAAAAAGTGCGACTTTCCAGAAACCATGCAAGGTGATCGCTTTATACTTCGTCGCGATCAGCGCCGCATCCTTATTAAGAAGCCCTCCCACACCCTTTCTCCTTAAAAAGTCGGTCATAAAATGGGAAAGATATATTATATCGGCGCTCCCCAACTCCGATATTTCATAAAGCGATGACGATTCAGCCTGGTTCCTTATCACTTGGAGGGGGGCACTGAACGACTCATAGCCGTATCGCGTCCCCGCAGGGCGCTCCAAAACTCGATCGCGCCAGCCTTTGCCGCATGCCCAACGTCGACTGCACTCTTCGCAATCCCGACACCGACATCTTTTCCGACCTGACCGATTTTATGCGCGGTGGAACCAACTGCGCGCCCGACATTCTGGGCGTCACGCTTCAAAGGCGCGCCATCGGCGTACACCGCTACCGGGAACGCTAGGCTGATCACCAACGTCAATAACGCTATAAGCGTCCTATTCATTCCACTGATGTTTTTGAACTCATGACATTTTTGCATAGCACGCCCCACGCATTCTCTCAAGGTCGCAATTCGTGAACCTATGGACAACCGGAGTTGCCATAATCAAATTGCGACGGCCTCATGGTCTTCAAAACTGGTCACTGTGGTAAGCCACCACCCGCTCCACCTCATTTTTGGCACCCAGGATAACGGGGACGCGCTCGTGCAAGCCCTGGGGATCGATGTCCAGGATGCGCGTCGTGCCCGTGCTGGCCGCGCCACCCGCCTGCTCTACGAGGTAGGACATGGGATTGGCCTCGTACAGCAGACGCAGCTTGCCCGGTTTCTTCGGATCACGCTGATCAAAGGGATACAGGAAAATACCACCCCGACAAAGGATGCGATGCACATCAGCCACCATGGATCCGACCCAGCGCATGTTGAAGTCGCGCCGACGGGGGCCATCCGTGCCTTGATTGAGCTCATCAATATAACGTTGCACCGGTTTCTGCCAGTGGCGATGGTTGCTCATGTTGATGGCATATTCACTGGTGTCCTCGGGAATACGCATCTGGCTGTGAGTCAGGATATACTCACCGATGGAAGGATCAAGGGTGAAGCCATTGACTCCATAGCCGGTGCTATAGACCAGCATATTGCTGGAGCCGTACAACGCGTAGCCGGCGCAGACCTGCTCCACGCCAGGCTGGAGGAAATCGGCGAGTTCCGCATTACGCCCGGCCACGGGTGCCTTGAGGATGCTGAAAATGGTCCCGACACTGATGCCGACATCGATATTGCTGGAACCATCCAATGGATCAAAAAGCAGCAGATACTTGCCGCGCGGAATATTGTTGGGGATGGCGTAGGGGTCATCCATCTCCTCGGAGGCCATGCCGGCGAGATGGCCCGTCCAATCCATGGACTTGAGGATGGCTTCGTTGGAGATGATATCCAGCTTTTTCTGCACCTCGCCCTGCACATTGTCGGTGCCGGCGCTGCCCAGTGCCCCCACCAGCGCACCGCGATACACCTGCGCGCCAATGAATTTGCAGGAAATGGTGAGATCGTTGAGCAAACCGGCGAAGTCGCCAGAGGCACCGGGATAGAGGCGCGTTTCTTCAATAATAAATTGGCTGAGGGTGGTGCCGATATGCATGGTGCGGTCCTTTACTGGAAGATGAGTGATCGTCTAGAGAGCGCTGAGGCCCAGCTTGAATTCTACCGTGGATTCTATCGCGCGCGCCGTTCCCTGGTCCAACCATTGCAGTAACTGAATATGAAAGCGATGGATACCCCCACTGATTTTCGGATAATAATCGGCGCGATCTGTCAACTCCAGGCGGATCATGGAGGGCGGCCGGCGAGCATCCAAAGGCGCTCCATAACGCCCTTCCCGGGCTTCCACGGTTGACCATGCACAGGAGTCGCGCAACAACGCGAGAATCAGATCAGTGCTACTCTGCAGAACTTCCAGGCTTTTCTGCCACCCATTCAGAAGTCCGCGGATGCACTCAGGGGCTTGCTGGTTCCAGAACGCAAGTATGGGCAGATCACAGTCCGCGAGGCCTCCGGCTACCCCCATCCTGCCGCGCGCGAGCTGGATGATTTCCTGATGGCGCAATAATTGCCCGAAAGGCTCACGCTGCTCACGCAGCGCTTTGATTTGTTGGTCTATGCGAAATTGCCAGACGCGCAAAGGGTCTTCATTCGCCTCGGGGCTCTGCGCCCAGATGGCAAGGCTCTGAGCAAGACGTTCCAGTTCCAGAATGAGATCAAGGCGCAACTCCGGGCGGCTGCAAAAATCAAGCAGCTCATTGTAGGGGCGCAGGGCATCGCGCAGACTGGTGGTGCCCGCTACCTCATGCTGTAACTGTGCGAAGACACTCTCCAGGCGCAGCAAAAGGCGCGCGCGCTCATGGAGCGGGTGTTCATAAACAGCCATGCCGTAACCTCATTCAAAAGTCACTGCCGCTGCACGGAGCCACAGCACCCCAAAATCAGGGAATGGCAGCGTGCACCATTTCTGGGCAGCGCCCCACAGGTTGCCACAGGCGCTTTCCCTAAGCAAATCGTTAGGTTCCCCGCAAATGACGAAGATAGAGGGCAACCTGAGTTTGCAACTCAGCCAGCGACCCTTCATTGGAAATAATCCAGTCGGCGGCGGCATTACGCGCGACACGATCACATTGCGCCGCGAGCACCGCAGAGATTTGCTCCTCTGTCCAGCCAGGGCGGGCACGCAAGCGCTCTATTTGCACGGAGCGGGGACAATCGACGACCAGGACCTGATCCAGCAATGGGCGATAGCCATTTTCGACCAGCAACGGCACCACCCAGACCATCAGCGCTTGCGGATGCCGTCTGGTCAATGCATCGCTGGCAGTTATAAAGGATGCACGAATAAGCGGATGGAGAAGGGCTTCCAGCCAGATTTTCGCCGCTGGATCAGCAAAAATCCGGGCACGCAATGCGGCGCGATCGAGGCAGCCATCTTCGCCTAAAAAAGCCGGACCAAAATGGGTGATAATGGCTTGCAGAGCCGGACTGCCCGGCACCACCAGTTCGCGGGCGATGACATCGGCATCCAGCACATGGGCGCCCGCCGCCTTGAGCATCCCGGCGACCGTGCTTTTGCCGCAGGCCACCCCCCCCGTCAGACCAATCCCCAGCGCCATTCAGGAACCCAGCAGATGCAGGTAACCGGAAAGGATGGCTTGTGGCCACAGCAGCATGAGCCAGCCCCCCAGCGCCAGGTAAGGACCGAAAGGCATGGCATAGTCCCGGCCCTTACCACGCAGCAGGAAGCTCAGGGCGACCAGACCACCGCTCAGAGCCGCGATGAACAGGGTCAAAAAAACGGCCTGCCAGCCCAGCCAGGCACCAATCATGCCGAGCAATTTGAGATCACCGCCGCCCATTCCGTGCTGCCCGGTCGCCCGATAATACACCGTGGCCAGCAACCACAGACTGCCGTAGCCGATGAGTACACCGAGCAAGGCGTCCTGGGGCGTCACCAGCGCTATCCCCGGCCAGAAAAGTGCCGACCCATTGAGCAGCAGCCCGATCAGCAGTCCCGGCTTGGTAATGCGGTCAGGCAACAGTTGCGTCTCCAGATCAATCATGGTCAGCGCCAGCAGCGCCCAGGTGAATATCAAGGCAGGGACCAGTTGCCAGGTGAGGCCCAGTTGCCAGATAACCACCAGGCTGAGCAAACTGGTCAGCAGTTCCAACGCCGGATAACGCCAGGCAATGGGGTTGCTGCAACCGTGGCAGCGGCCGCGCAATAAGATCCAGCTCAGGACCGGGATATTTTCCCAGGAATGCAGCACATAGCCGCAGTGCGGGCAGTGGGACGCGGGATGGATGATGGATTCGTGGCGAGGCACCCGATGTACCACCACATTCAGGAAGCTGCCGATGAGCAGGCCGAGCAGGGCGACTAAGATATAGACCACGCTCATTGCACCCTGTGTCATGCAATTTCTCCCGGAGACAATCTGCTGAGTCGCAGCTCCAGCGACTGCAAACTGACACCTAGCAGATCTGCGGCATGATGCCGGTCGCCTCCAGACTGCTCCAGCATCTGGCGCAGTAATGCGGCCTCTGCCGTGTCTAAACCGGTCGGCGCAGCACTTACCGTTACAGAGGCAAGCAGGCCGCTTTCTGGCGCCACACCGCCAGAGGCGTTGAATGCTTCTTCAGGTAGAATATCGTCCCGCTGTAACGCGAGACGGCGCTCCAGCAAATTTTCCAACTCGCGGACATTGCCAGGGAAAGCGTAACTACCCAGCCGCTCCAGAGTCCCCGCGGGCAGCCGCGCCGGCGCACCATCCTGCACCCCCCCGATACGTTGCAGGATCACCTCCGCCAACTGGGGAATATCCTCCGGATGCTCGCGCAAGGGCGGCATATGGAGCCGCACGACATCCAGACGATACAGGAGATCCTGACGAAAGTTACCGGCAACGACCATCTCTTGCAGATCGCGGTGGGTAGCGGAGATGAAACGCAGATCCAGAGGAATTTCCCGCGACGCACCCAGCGGACGAATGGTCCGCTCCTGAATGGCCCGCAGGAGCTTGACCTGCACCATCATCGGTAGTTCACCGATCTCATCCAGAAAAATCGTGCCGCCATTGGCCGCCACAAAGAGCCCTTCGCGACGCTGTATGGCACCAGAATAAGCACCATTCTCGGCACCGAAGAGCTCACTCTCCACCAGTCCATCGGGAATAGCGCCGCAGTTAACGGCCACGAAAGGCTTGTCGTGACGGGATCCCGAGGCGTGAATGGCACGCGCGGCCAACTCCTTACCGGTACCAGACTCACCGGTGATGTGTACTGGCGCATTACTTCGCGCAACGCGGCGGATATCGTCGCGTAAGCGTCGCATGACCGGAGAATCGCCCACCAGCCGTTGCGTGCCGTCCGAACCCGCCGGTGACAGACGACTGAGATCAACGGCTTGCGATATCAGTCGCCGCAGACGCGTAAGTTCGATGGGCTTGGCCATGTAATCAAAGGCCCCCGCCTGCATCGCCGCGACGGCGCCATCGGCGGATGAGTAGGCCGTAATCACGGCCACTGGCACTTGCGGGTGCAACACGTGCAGACGGCGTACCAGATCAATACCTGAACCATCCGGTAAACGCAGATCGCTCAGACATAAAGACGGAGCACCTTCGGCAAGGCGGGCGTAGGCTTCTGCGAGGGAACGGGCACCAGTGACAGCAATTCCCATACCCTGCAACGTAATACCCAGTAATTCAACGATATTCGGCTCGTCATCCACGATCAGGGCAGGTGGCAATACGGAAGAATCAGCCATCACTCCTCCGTCTCCAGACACCAGCAGGGGAGAAAGATCCGGAACAGTACACCGCCCTGTGGATGGTTTTCACAATCAATGCGACCACCGTTAATGCGCAACAACTCGCGCACCATAGACAAGCCCAGTCCGGTACCCCGTGAATTGGTCGTAAAAAATGGCTCAAAAATGCGCTCCATCACCTCCAGCTTTACGCCCGGTCCAAAATCCCGCAGCGTCACCATGATGATCTCCTTGTCCGCACGTACTGTCTCGATTTCGACGCGCATCGTAGCATCTTCTGCCACACCATACTGTGCGCTGTTATGCAGCAGATTCCAGAACACCTGCCGCAACTGCGCAGGATCGGCATAGACCCGAAGCTGCGGGGAAATTTCACGG